>CANBQX010000042.1 GCA_947371775.1 Comamonadaceae bacterium | reverse complement strand
TCGGAATGTTTGAACATGGGGCCGCCGTTGATGCCAAGACACGGAATGCCCATCACCGTGAATTGCACCGTCAGCACCTGGCCCTGCGTGCCCGACGGGTAGTCGCCCGGAGCGCGGTGCACCGAGTCCACCGACGAACCTGGGAACGTGGCGGCATAAAACCCTGCAGCCGCTTCGGCGTCGCCGTCGTACCAAAGGCAAATGGTGTTCTTGTACGTTTTGGACATAGTCACCGCGCCTGCATCATGGCACCCATCATTTGGTGGATCAGGTTGACGGCCTTGAGTGGGCGCAGCATCACCTTGAACTCAATAATCTTGCCCGCCTCGTTCCACTTGATGAGGTCCACGCCGTTGACCACGATGCCGTCAATTTCGGTCTCAAACTCGAGCATGGCGTCGTTAGCACCCATGACCTCGCGCACATAGTGAAACGTGGGGTTCACGAACACGTGCAAAGCGGCTGACAAGTACTTGGCCGTGAGCTTGCGGCCCACTTGCGGCGCGTGCACGACTGGCGACAGAAAAATGGCGTTCTCATCGAGCAGCGCATCCAGCCCAACGGGGCTGCGGTCCTTGATCATGCGGTGCCAGGTGGCAATGGGATGGTCGGTCATGGTTGTTCTCACAATCACTCTTAAATGAAGTCCAGATTCTCCTATGTCCAGTATTCCTCATCCATACTGCGGCCCCGGCGCGAGTGGCTGCGTACGATTTATGTAAATCGTCGCTACAAAAACTTGAACGTACACGGTTACAAAAAAAGCAAATATTTTGATGGGCATGGGCGATGCATCTGGTATCACTTTGAAGACCAAATCAGCAAATACTGAATCAAGCATGCTGTTTGGGAAAAGCACAAATACGATGCCCCAGATGAGTAAGCCAGTCTGATGAAATTTTTCTCCACACGACTTGCAGGTTCGTGGACGAAGGATCGAGGATTTGACAACAGCCCATGCACTGTTACCGTGTGCCTCTCCGCAGATGGGGCAGGGCTTTGTTTTCAGGATGGTCAGCCAAGGGGCTGCACGCTCAGGTTCCAAAGTGCTCGGGGCGACAGTCTCTGAACTCTCGGACTGATGACTTGTCATTGCGTTACTCCCATGTATAGATGGGCGTCACTTCGTTCTCTGCGCGCAGGTGACTGAACTCAAGAGCCGCGCAACGCCATTGGTTAATGTCTACTTGGGCCAGTCAAGCTGCGAGCCTTTCACGAGCTAGATTGCGTTGTCCTTTTCGGCATTTCCTTCTCACTTCCCTCCAGGCTCATCCATCATCCACCAAGGCGTATTGATGAGCTTGGCACTGTGTTCCTGCTTGACGAATTTGTGGATCGCGTCGCTTGTGTAGTACCGCCAGAAGCCGCTCTCGTATTGCTTGTCAATGATTTGGAAACGCCCGGCCTTCTCTTGGTCACGTAGGAAGTCCCGGTACGCGTCGATTGGCTCAACGCCGGTCTGCAGAAAGACGACACGTCCCCCGTATTTCGCGTAAAGCGCCTTGTTGATCTTCCACGAGGTGACGAACTGCTGCGCCATCTGACGCCTTATGGGACGCATCTGATCTTCGATTCCCTTCGTCATCTCTTTGACCTGTGCGGTTGCCTTCAGCACGCTCTCGATGGCCTTCAGCTCGGATGCCTTCTGTTCGCGTTCCTGATCTGACAAGGAAGAAGCTTTCAGTTCCTTCGTCAACTTGATCCTGTCCGCTTGCATCTTGTTCTGCTGCTGCTTCTCCTTCTCTTCGGTCTTTTTCACGAAACCGTCAAGTTCTGCTGGCGTCGGTTCAAGCTTGTTGTCCTGCGCGTATTGCTGCAGCAGCGCGCCGAAGATCAATTCATTGAGTTGGCCCTTCTCCGCGGTGGTGATCCTTTGACCGAGAACCGTTGCAATGACGTTTGTGTCGGTCGCCACCGTCTTGGGGCGATCGGTCTGTGCAAAACAGGGCACGGCTAGTGCGACCGTAACTAGCGCTGCGAGGATATGTTTCATATGTCTTCCTTTCTATGTCGAACAAGGCGCACCATGGCCGTATTCAATGAATTGCTCAATCCTGCGATGTTTGACTACGTGGAAAGTCCTTGTGAATGGTTTGGCCTGGCTGAGTCGAGGTAGAACCGTATCGCATCACTAGAGTTACGACGATCTGTCCCCTGATACGGTCTTGGGAATCTTTTGGGGTTTGTCGATTTCCAACTTGTTGCCAGCAAGATCAAGGGACAGTTTGGAGGCACTGCCCATAAGCGCGGACGCCAGTTCGTCAGCAGGATGCAGCACCTGGGGCCCCGATTCACGGCCAGCGAAAAGGCCGCGAGTCATACTTTCGATCAAAGTTGAGGGGATTACGGAGTCAGTCTCTTTTCGCCATTCGAGACAGGTTTCGATCACCCAATTCGCGCGATTGACATCAATTTGAAACTGCTGAAGTGAAAGTTCTGTTGCTGCAAATTGCTGCGCCCACTGGTTTTGCCAACGTATGTAGTACACAAGTGATGCCACTAGACCCAGCGATACGAGCGATATGCGGATCCAGAGTGCGATGCGCTCATTACCAAGAGTGACCAGGGAAACTCTCGCCGCGTCAGCGTTTGCTGTTCGAGTTGTGATCTCAACCTTGGCGGCGGCGAGCTTCTCAACGTTCGCCACCTCGCCGCTTTGGGTCGTTTGATCCGCACTTGCCACTAGTTGGGTAAAGGTTGCGATCGTGGAGCGCGTCTCGGACAGTTCCTTCGCTGTCCATACGAAAAGAGTTAGTAGGAACAAAGTCAGAACCATCATGCCTAAGGCGACTGGCTTTCTAGAAGTTACGGTTGTTTGAGAGACTCCGAAAGACTGGACACGTTTGGCCACGTCGCTGAGCATGCGATCCCGAATCTGGCGTCTAGCGAAGGTGTTATCGCTGTCGTCCAGTGCCTTACGCCGGAGTTCTAGCGCTTCACTTTCACGATCCAGTTCGGCCTTTCTCGTCAATTCTTCAGCGTGCGCAGCTTCCCGCCGCTTTTCGAAGTCGGCTTCAAGAATCTTTTCCTTCTCGCGAATACTTTCATCCAGTTGTCGGCGTACATCAATGGTCTGCTCAAAGAGCTTTTCCAGCTGTGATTGCAAACGCGAGTAAGTTGACGCCTGTATGGCGCGTTGCGCGTCGATGAGTGATGCCGTATCGCTGGTGATCGGAAATTGAACTGGTCTGAAAAGAGCTACAGCGCGCGAAGCCACTGCCATTCGTTGCGCATCCACACCATTTATATCGATGACCAAGTCATCGAGAACTGGAGACTTCTCAGAATGCGGTCCCTGTTGTCCACCGCGGTAGTAGAGAAGGCCGATTCCTGCGACATTGCCGCCGAAGTAACTGACAAGCTCGCCACCTTGGTCAAGAAGGTCTAGCCACGGCTTCTCCGCCTGCTCTGGAAATGACGCTGAGCCGAGAGATTTGTCTAAAAGGTTAACGTTGACAGTGAATGGGGCAAACTCTTCGCTCAAGGTCTTAAGTGCGCTCGCAATCTGCGAATCCGTAACTCTTGGAATCTTATAAGTGTGTGCCATTCGTGTCCCTGTTGTTACCTCGAGCCACAATCGTAGTCATGGTGGTTTGCAATTTCGTGCCGGCGTGATCGAAGTTTGGCAGCGCCGCAACTCTGGCGAGACCTAACATGGTGTAGCCAAGTGCATGTCCTGGCCTTCCAAAGTTAGACGACGAAATAATCTGAGCATGCCGGCTTGATCGGAACAGCAAAAGTTCCGCACAGCCACTTGTTATTTCGCTTTGGCATGCAAACACGGGATGCACCTTCAGTATTCATGATGTCCTCCAAACCCGTCTCTAATGTTCCCTCGTGGCTCAATTGGTAAATCTGATTCGGGAAGTTCTACGATGCAAACACTATAGCTTCAAAAACAACAACGCTTATCTTTATTGAAAGCGCTATTTGGCGCGATGTCCACGACAAACGGAGGCATTTGCCTCTCGCGTGAATGAGTTGATTGGGGTGGCGGCCGGCAAAAGACCGCCGCCAGGGGCGAGCCCCTAAATCCCCCGCTGAATAATGATTTTCTGCACGTCGCTCGTGCCTTCGTAGATTTGGCATACGCGCACGTCGCGGTAGATGCGCTCTACGGGGAAGTCGCTCACATAGCCGTAGCCGCCCAGGGTTTGGATGGCGGCGCTGCAGACTTGTTCGGCCATTTCGCTGGCAAACAGTTTGGCCATGGCGGCTTCTTTCAGGCAGGGGCGGCCGGCGTCGCGCAGGGCTGCGGCGTGCCAGATCAGCTGGCGTGCTGCCTCGAGCTGCGTGGCGCAATCCGCCAGCCGAAAGCCCACGGCCTGGTGGTTGAAGATGGGCTGGCCAAAGCTTTGGCGGTCTTTGGAATAGGCAATGGCCACGTCCAGCGCGCTGCGCGCCATGCCCACGCTTTGCGCGGCAATGCCGATGCGCCCGCCTTCCAGGCCGCCCAGGGCAATGCCATAGCCCTCGCCCTCTTTGCCAATCAGGTTCTCGGCCGGAATGCGGCAGTTGTCAAAATTGATTTGCGCCGTGTCGCTGGAGTGCTGGCCCAGCTTGTCTTCTAGCCGCGCCACCACATAGCCCAGTGTGGTGGTGGGCACCAAAAACGCGCTCATGCCGCGCTTGCCTGCGCCCTTGTCGGTCACCGCAATCACCACCGCCACGTCGCCGTTTTTGCCGCTGGTGATGAACTGCTTCACGCCGTTGATCACATACTCGTCCCCCTCGCGCACGGCCGTGGTGCGCAGGCTCGATGCATCGGACCCCACATGCGGCTCGGTCAGGCAAAAAGCGCCCAGCATCTCGCCCTGCGCCAGGGGTGTGAGCCACTTCTTTTTTTGTGCGTCATTGCCATAGCGCAGCAAGATGGCGTTGACCGGGCAGTTGGTCACGCTGATCACCGTGCTGGTGCCTCCGTCGCCCGCAGCAATTTCTTCCAGCACCACGGCCAGCGTGAGGTAGTCCATCTGCGCGCCGCCCCATTCTTCGGGCACGCAAATGCCATACGCGCCCAGCGCCGCCAAGCCCTTGTGCACGTCCTTCGGGAAGGTGTGTTCCTTGTCCCAGCGCGCGGCATGCGGCCAGAGTTCAGCCTGGGCAAAAGCGCGCACCGCGTCGCGCACGGATTCTTGGTCGGATGTCAGGAGCATGGCGGGTTTTGCGTGAAAGGGTTTACAAAAGTTCGAGCGCCACAGCGGTGGCCTCACCACCGCCAATGCACAAGGTGGCCAGGCCTTTGGTTTTGCCACGGGCCCTGAGCGCGTGGATCAGCGTGACCATGATGCGTGCGCCAGACGCGCCAATGGGGTGGCCCAGGGCGCAGGCGCCGCCGTTGACGTTGACGATGTCGTGGCTAAGTTGCAGGTCGTGCATCAGCGCCATGGGCACCACGGCAAAGGCCTCGTTCACTTCCCACAGGTCCACGTCTTTGACGGCCCAGCCGGCTTTGGCCAGCGCTTTGTTCACCGCGCCCACGGGGGCGGTGGCAAACCAGTTGGGCTCTTGGGCGTGCACCGCGTGGCTCACGATTTTGGCCAGGGGCTTGCAGCCCAGCTTGGCGGCAGTGGATGCGCGCATCATGACCAGCGCCGCAGCGCCGTCGTTGATGCTGGAGCTGCTGGCGGCAGTAATGGTGCCGTCTTTTTTGAATGCCGCTTTGAGCGTAGGAATCTTGTCGAGCTTGACTTTGCCGGGGCCTTCGTCGATGGAGATGACGCTCTCGCCCGCGCGGGTTTTGATGGCCACGGGGGTGATCTCGGCGGTAAACGCGCCCGACTGGGTGGCGGCCTGTGCACGCTGCACGCTGGTGGTGGCAAAGGCGTCTTGCTGGGCGCGGGTAAAGCCGTATTTGGCAGCGCAGTCTTCGCCAAAGGTGCCCATGGAGCGGCCGGCTTCGTAGGCGTCTTCCAGGCCGTCGAGCATCATGTGGTCAAAAATGCGGTCGTGGCCAATGCGGTAGCCACCGCGCGCTTTGGGCAGCAGGTAGGGCGCGTTGGTCATGCTCTCCATGCCACCGGCCACCAGCACATCGGCGCTGCCAGCGGCCAGCATGTCGTGCGCAAACATGGCAGCGCGCATGCCCGAGCCACACATCTTGGACAAGGTCACCGCGCCTGCGCTGATGGGCAGGCCACCTTTGAACGCAGCCTGGCGCGCCGGGGCCTGGCCCTGGCCTGCCATGAGGCAGTTGCCAAAAATCACTTCGTCCACTTGCTCGGGCTTGACACCTGCGCGCTCCATGGCGGCCTTGATGGCAGCGCCACCCAGGTCGTGGGCGGCGAGGCCGGAAAAGTCGCCCTGGAATGCGCCCATGGGCGTGCGGGCGGCGCTGACGATAACGATGGGGTCTTGCATAAAGCCTCCTAAAACAATGATGTGAAATTGGTGCGAAGTGGTGCGCCTAGGCGCGAGGGAACCGCTTCTCGCGGTCGTAAGGAAAAACGTCGTGCACATGGCCTGCCGCAATGCGGTCTTTGTGGCTTTGCCAAAAAGCGGCGTCCAGCAGGTCGGCGTGGTGCTTCATAAACACACCCCGCACCGCCGGGTTGCCCAGCAGGAAAGGGCCAAAGGTTTCGGGGAACACGTCTTTGGGGCCGACCGAATACCAGGTCTCGCCCGACATTTCGTCTTCTTCGTTGCGCGGTGCGGGCACGCGGCGGAAGTTGCAGTCGGTGATGTATTCGATCTCGTCGTAGTCGTAAAACACCACCTTGCCATGGCGGGTGATGCCAAAGTTTTTCCAGAGCATGTCGCCAGGAAAGATGTTGGCCGCCACCAGGTCTTTGATCGCGTTGCCGTACTCCACCACGCCGCGCTCGATCTGCTCGCGCGCGCGCTCGGCGTTGACCGAGGTGTCTGCAGCATTGGCGCCGCCCGCGTCAAAGGCCTCTTGCAAATAGATGTTGAGCGGGATCATGCGCCGCTCGATGTAGACGTGCTTCAAGATGACTTCCAGCGTGCCATCGCCGTCGCGGTCGTTGATCTCGAGCTGGCTGGGGGCAAACTTTTCGATTTCGGCAATCAGCTCGTCGCTAAAGCGGTCGCGCGGAAAACCCACTTCGCTGTACTCCAGCGTGTCGGCCATGCGGCCCACGCGGTCGTGCTGCTTGACCAGCAGGTACTTGCCTTTGATCTGCTCGCGCGAGGTGTCTTTGGGCGGCGGGTAGTAGTCTTTGATGACCTTGAACACATAGGGAAAACTGGGCAGGTCAAACACCAGCATGACCATGCCCTTGATACCGGGGGCGATGCGGAACTTGTCGGTGGAGTGGCGCAGGTGGTGCAAAAAGTCGCGATAGAACAGCGTCTTGCCTTGCTTGGCCAAACCGAGTGCGTTGTAGATTTCGTTGCGCGGTTTGCGCGGCATCATGCTGCGCAAAAACTGCACATAGGCCGACGGCACCTCCATGTCCACCATGAAGTAGGCCCGCGCAAAGCTAAACAGCATGAGCAAATCGTCTTCGCCAAACAGCGCGGCATCGACCACCAGGTTGCCATCTTTGTTGTGCAGCACGGGCAGCGCAAACGGGAACTCGGTAAAGCCGTTGATCAGCTTGCCGACCACATAGCAGCCCTTGTTGCGAAAGAACAAGCCCGATAGCACCTGAATCTGAAAATTGGCGCGCAGCTTGACGTCGCCCAGGCGCGCCAGCATGGCCTGCGCCACCCAGCCTGCATCGCGCGTGATGTTGTCAAACGGCAGGCGCAGATCAAAGTCTTGCAGCATGCGCGCCAGCACCTCGGTCATGGTGTCCAGCGCGGGGTAGTAGGAGCGGTAGGTGGGGCGGGCCTGGGCGTCGGAGTCTTCGATGTACTCGGTGCTCACCGCCGGGCGCACAAAAATAAAGTCGTTCTGAAAATACGCGCGGTGCAGTATCTTGGTGGTGACCGAGTTGAAGAAGGTCTCTGCCAACTCGGGCTGGTGGTGGTCCACCAAGAGGCCGATGTAGTGCAGCTTGACTTGCTGCCACACATCCATGGGCTGCTCACCCGCGCCAAACTCGCGTTCCAGACGGTTAGAACACTCCAGCACCCGCAGGTCATAAAACTCAATCCGCTCGCGCTGCGCACGCTGCTGGCCGTGCCAGTCGGCGGTTTCAAAGCGGTGCTTGGCGCGTGCCGATTCGGTGCGGAACAGGCGGTAGTGGCGGTTGAAGCCGTCCATCATCGCCTTGGCGATGTCGTAGGCAACGGTAGAGTCCAGGCGGGTGGGGAACATGGCGGTGCGCCTTTTGGTTCAGGGTTTGCGGGTGCGCTGTGCCCAGCGCTGGCGCAGGGCGTACAGGGCGCGGCCATAGGCCGGTGTGACTTCGTCCACGCTGGCGGCGGTAATGCACATGTCTTCCAGCAAGCCGTTGTGCAGGCCATAGACCCAGCCATGCACCACGACCGACTGTCCGCGGTGCCATGCGTCTGCCACCACGGTGGTGCGGCAGACATTGCGCGCTTGCTCCAGCACATTGAGTTCCACCAGCGCGTCCACCCGGCTGTCTTCGGGAAGGCTTTCCAAAAACACCTCGTGTGCGTCGCGCACGTCTTGCACATGGCGCAGCCAGTTGTCCACCAAACCGGCGCGCTGGTTGGTCATGGCCGCGCGGATGCCACCGCAGTTGCTGTGGCCGACCACGATGATGTGCTTCACGCCCAGCGCGTCCACCGCGTACTGGATGACCGACAAGGCATTGAGGTCGGAGTGCACCAGGAGGTTGGCCACATTGCGGTGGACAAACAGCTCACCGGGCAGCAAGCCCACCAGTTCGTTGGCGGGCACGCGGCTGTCGGCGCAGCCAATCCACAAATACTCGGGCTTTTGCTGCTGCAGCAAGCGGGTGAAAAAACCCGCCTCGCGCTCTTCGGTCTTGCGGGCCCAGTCGCGGTTTTTGTCAAACAGCTCGGTCAGTTCGGTGCTCATGGTGCTTCTTTCTTACATGGTCTCGGCAAACAGCTCGCGGCCGATCAGCATGCGGCGAATTTCGCTGGTGCCGGCGCCTATTTCGTACAGCTTGGCGTCGCGCCACAAACGGCCCAGGGGGTAGTCGTTGATGTAGCCATTGCCGCCAAAAATCTGCACGCCCTCGCCTGCCATCCAGGTGGCTTTTTCGGCAGTCCACAAGATCACGCTGGCGCAGTCTTTGCGCACACGGCGTACATGCTCTGAACCCAAGGCGTCCAGATTTTTGGCTACGGTGTAGGCGAAAGAACGCCCAGCTTGCAGCACGGTGTACATGTCTGCCACCTTGCCTTGGATGAGCTGGAACTCGCCAATGCTTTGGCCAAACTGCTTGCGGTCGTGGATGTAGGGCACCACGTTGTCCATCACCGCTTGCATGATGCCCAGGGGCCCACCGCTCAGCACGGCGCGTTCGTAGTCCAAGCCGCTCATCAGCACCTTGGCGCCCTGGTTCAGGCCACCCAGCACATTGGCCGCGGGCACTTCGACGTTGTGAAACACCAGCTCGCCGGTGTGGCTGCCACGCATGCCCAGCTTGTCGAGCTTTTGCGCCACCGAGAAGCCCGGCATGCCTTTTTCAATCAAAAACGCGGTCACGCCGCGCGCACCGAGCTCAGGCTCGGACTTGGCGTAGACCACCAGGGTGTCGGCGTCGGGGCCGTTGGTGATCCACATCTTGCTGCCATTGAGCAGGTAGTAGCCGCCTTTGTCTTCGGCGCGCAGTTTCATGCTGAGCACGTCGCTGCCGGAGCCCGGCTCGCTCATGGCCAACGCACCCACGTGCTCGCCGCTGATGAGCTTGGGCAGGTACTTGGCGCGTTGGGCTTCGCTGCCGTTGCGTTTGATCTGGTTCACGCACAGATTGCTGTGCGCGCCGTAGCTCAGGCCCACGCTTGCGCTGGCGCGCGAAATTTCTTCCATGGCCACCATGTGCGCCAGGTAGCCCATGTTGGCGCCACCGTATTCCTCACCCACCGTGATGCCCAGCACGCCCAAGTCGCCCATCTTGGCCCACAGGTCCATGGGGAATTGGTCGTTTTTGTCGATCTCGGCCGCACGCGGTGCAATCTCGCTTTGCGCGAATTCACGTACGGCGTCGCGCAGGGCATCGACGTCTTCGCCCAATTGAAAGTCCAGGCCGGGTAAGTTGTTCATGGGGTTTCCTTGGATGGGGATGTGGTTTTCGGTGCGTGCGGCTCAAACGGCCACAGGCGTCTTTTTGCTGCGGCCCGCAGCAGCGGGGGGCTGGGTTTTGGCCAGCAGGGCACGGGCCTCGCGCTGGTGGGCTTTGATCTCTTCGAGGTTGGCTTGCAGATCGGCCATTTGTGCCTCAATGCGGGCGCGGTGGGCCTCCAGCACGGCCAAAAACTTGGTCAGCTGCATGCCGGTGTCGCGCGGGCTGTCGTAGGTTTCGATGATGTCTTTGGCCTCGGTCAGGCTCAGGCCCAGGCGCTTGGCACGCAGGGTGAGCTTGAGGCGGGTGCGGTCACGCACGCTGTAGACCCGGTTGCGCCCCAGGGGGCCGGTGCGCTCGGGCTGCAAGAGCCCCAGGTCTTCGTAAAAACGGATGGCCCGCGTGGTCAGGTCGAACTCGCGCGCTAGATCGCTGATGCTGAAGGTGGTGCTCATGCCATGTCCCGTACAGTCCGGTGGTTACTGCGTCAACCGGCAAACCGAGGCGACACGCGCCGGGGGGTCTGCTGACTACAATCGTCGCAATTGACGTTTACGTAAACGTCAATTATGAGGCATAAAAATACCCCCATGAACGAACTCGAAAATCAACTTCACTACCCCCTGGGCGACACCTTGCCCGACGAGGGCCGCTGCATCGAGGTCGCACCGGGCATCAAGTGGATCCGCATGGCATTGCCTTTTGCGCTGAACCACATCAACCTCTGGCTGCTGCGCGATGCGCTGGAGACCGACCACGGGCGGGTTGAGGGCTGGAGCGTGGTGGACTGCTGCATCAGCCGTCCCGAGTCCAAAGCCCAATGGGAATCGATTTTCGTCAACGAGCTCGAAGGCATGCCCATTCTTCGGGTGATTGCCACCCACATGCACCCCGACCACATTGGCCTGGCGCACTGGCTGTGCGAGCGCTGGAAGGTGGACTTGTGGATCAGCGCCACCGACTACCAGGTGGCGCGCATGGCCTGCATGGGCGACAACGGCTTTGGCGGCGAGCGCTCTGCGGCCTACTTTGCCCAGCATGGTTTGAACGACCCCGAGTCGGTGGCCAGCATCCGCGCGCGCACCAACTACTTTCCGTCGCTCGTGCCGTCCATGCCTGAGAGCTACCACCGCATGATGGACGGCACCGTGCTACAGATTGGCGGACGGACCTGGCGCTGCATCAGCGGCTACGGCCACGCGCCCGAGCACATTGCGCTCTACTGCGATGAATTGCAGGTGCTGATTGGCGGCGACATGATGCTGCCGCGCATCTCGACCAACGTGAGCGTTTACGAACAAGAGCCCGAGGCCAATGCACTCAAGCTGTTTTTGGACTCCATCGACAAGTTCCGCCCACTGCCGGAGGCCACCCTCACCCTGCCCGCGCATGGCAAGCCCTTTACTGGTTTGCACACCCGCATCACCCAGCTGCACGACCACCACCGTGACCGCATCAACGAGGTGATGCAGGCCTGCGCAGGCAAAGCCTGCAGTGCACGCGACATCGTGCCCATCATGTTCAAGCGCGAGCTGGACTTGCACCAGATGACCTTTGCCATGGGCGAATCGGTGGCGCATTTGCACCTGCTGTGGTTTGAAGGAAAGCTCCAACGCCGCCTGGGCGAGGACGGCGTGTACCGCTTCCACGCGGCCTGATCTGCCAGGACGAATCGCCGCTACCAGCGCGGCAGGTTCTGGTCGTCTTTGAGCCGCGCGCGCAGCACCGCGTAGTCGGGCACCACGCTGCGCACCGTGTCCCAAAAGCGCGGGCTGTGGTTCATGACACGCAAGTGGCTGAGCTCATGTGCCACCACATAGTCCAGCACCGCCAGCTCGCAATGCACCAGCCGCCAGTTCAGGCGGATGCTGCCATCGCTGCGCGCACTGCCCCAACGGGTGGCGGCATTGCTCAGCGCCAATTGCGTCCAGCGCACTTGCAAGAGCAGCGCAAAGTGGTCCAGGCGCTGCACAAACAAGGCCCTTGCCTCTTGCATGAGCCAGGCGCGCACCGCAGCGCGGATGTGCACTGGCGTGGCGGTTTGCGGCAGTGCCAGGTGCAGGGGCCGTGCTGACGCATCCTGCGCTTGGCCCAAGTGCGTAACGCCGCCCTTGCCTGCCAGATGCACGCACACGGTCTGGCCCAAATACGGAAAGCAAGCGCCCTCGGTCCACACGATTTGCCGCTCCAGTTGTTGCTGGCGCCGCTCGGTGGTTTCTTGGAGTTTGCGCACGATCCAGCGGGCTTTTTCTTGCAAGGCGGCGTCGATTTCGCGCAGCGGTGTCCAGCGCGGGGCACGCACGCTCAGGCCCTCGGGGCCGACCACCATGCCAATGGTGCGGCGCTTACCGCGCTCCAAAGAAAAGGCCACACGCACGCCGTCGAGCTGCAGCGTGCGGCTGGCTTGGGGGTGGGCGAAATGCGGTGGAGCTTCCGATAGAGGTTCCGGGTCAGCCGCGGCGATGACAGGCGCCCCTGCGGGCGGACCGAACAGGTCCAAGGTGTAACGCAGCAAGGGATGCATGGTGCGCCCTCAGGGGCTGGGAGCCGCCTCGGTCGCAGGCGTGCCGCTCTCGAGGGCATAGGCCTCGGGGTCCAGGCGGTGCATTTCGTTCTCGATCCACGCTTCCACCTCGCGAATCATGTCCTCATGCCTGCGGCCTTCGGGGGACATGGCAGGGCCAATAGACACGTCGACGATGCCGGGGTATTTCACAAAGGCCTTGCGTGGCCAGCATTTGGCCGAGCTCACTGCAATCGGAAACACCGGTGCGCCCGTTTGGATGGCCAGGCGGGTGCCGCTGGATTTGTATTCACCGCGCTGGCCGCGTGGAATGCGCGTGCCTTCCGGGAACATGATGACCCAGACACCGCGCGCCAGCAGCTCTTTGCCCTGCGACACCACCTTGGCAAACGCCTTGGCGCGCAAGCTGCGGTCGATGTGGATCATGTCCAGCCGCGCCATGGACCAACCGAAAAACGGCACATACAGCAGCTC
>CANBQX010000041.1 GCA_947371775.1 Comamonadaceae bacterium | reverse complement strand
ACCGCGCTGGTCCATTCAAAGCCAAAGCGCTTTTCCAGCGTCTCGGGCGCGCTCAAGGGGATGGCGTCAAAGTCTTGCGGCAGGCGTTCGCTGCCGCTCTCAAACACCGTCATCGCCTGGGTGCGCAGGTTAATGATGCCGCCAAACAACTTGCCCTGGCCCACCGGCCAGGTCATGGGCACGCAGGGCATGCCCAGCTCGCGCTCAATCTCGTCCAAGATATCGAGCGGCTCGCGCACCTCGCGGTCCATCTTGTTCACAAACGTGATGATCGGCGTGTTGCGCTGGCGGCACACTTCAATCAAGCGCCGCGTTTGCGCTTCCACACCGTTGGCCGCGTCAATCACCATCAGCGCGGCGTCCACGGCCGTGAGCACGCGGTAGGTGTCTTCCGAGAAGTCTTTGTGTCCGGGCGTGTCCAGCAGGTTGATCACGTGGTCGCGGTACAGCATTTGCATCACACTCGATGCCACCGAAATACCACGCTGCTTTTCAATCTCCATCCAGTCGCTGGTGGCGTGGCGCGAGGCCTTGCGCGCCTTGACCGAGCCGGCAATCTGGATCGCGCCAGAGAACAGCAGCAGTTTTTCGGTGAGCGTGGTCTTGCCCGCGTCCGGATGGGAAATGATGGCGAAGGTGCGGCGGCGGCGGGTTTCGGAGGCGAAGGACAAAGCGGGGATTTCCAGAGAAGCGGCGCTGCAAGAGCGAAAGAGGCGATTTTAAGGGGGTGGGTCCGTCCAGGGCGGTATCCCGCAACCGTAGAATCGTCGCCGAAAGCAAGCCGCTGGTATTTCCCTGCGCTAAGACAGAAAGTTACCGTGGATTTATTGAATACGTCTTTCCTCGCGGCCTTGGCCCAGATCATGTTGATCAACATCGTGCTGTCGGGCGACAACGCAGTCGTTATTGCTTTGGCTGCTCGCAATCTGCCTGCAGAGCACCAGAAAAAAGCCATTCTTTTTGGCAGTGGTGGTGCCATTGTCTTGCGCGTCCTATTGACCGTGGTGGCGGTGGAGATCCTGAAAATTCCATTCCTGCAATGCGTCGGCGGTGTGCTGCTGGTCTGGATTGCGCTGCAACTGTTGATGGAGGAAGACGAAGAGGGCGCAGAACACCACTCCCATTCCGACCTGAAGGGCGCGATCAAAACCATTCTGATAGCCGACGTGGTGATGAGCCTGGACAACACCTTGGCGATTGCAGGTGTGGCCAAGGGGGACTGGACGCTGTTGATCACCGGTCTGGCGCTGTCCATTCCCTTGATCGTACTGGGCAGCACCCTGATCATGAAAATCATGGACCGTTTCCCGGTGGTGGTCTACATCGGTGCGGCCTTGATTGCCTGGACCGCAGGTGAGATGATTGATTCGGACCCGGCCGTGATGCCTTACTTGCCCCACGCGTTCCATGGCACACCCATGCTGCCCCTGTTGCTGACGGCGGGCGTGATCGGGACGGGCTGGTGGAGCAACTACCGCCAAGGCCGTAGCGCGCACGCCGTGCTGGAAGCAGACAAACACTCAGCGCAGCGGATGGAAGACAAGCTCGATTGAGCAAGACCATGCGCATCCTGATCCCCGACAACAAAAAGCTGGTGTTTGAGATGGACTTGTCCATCCGCTGGGGAGACATGGACGCCATGGGCCATGTCAACAACACGGTGTACTTTCGTTATTTAGAAACCGTGCGTATCGAATGGATGCGAAAGATTGGCGCCAATCCCGACCCGGCAGGCCAGGGGCCGGTGATCTTGAACGCCTTTTGCAACTTCTACAAACAGCTGGAATACCCCGGCGATGTGCGCGTCAAAATCTTTGTGAGCGACCCCGCGCGCACCACCTTTGATACCTGGGGCACCATGGAGCGTGCCGACCAGCCGGGCGTCGTCAGCGCCGCTGGAGGGGCCACGGTGGTGTGGGTGGATTTTCCCAGCCAAAAAGCGGTGGAGCTGCCGCAGTGGATGCGCGATATCGTGTCGTAGCCCGACGTTCGCCAATTTAAGCGGCAGATGCCGTCAAATCTCCCAGCGAAGCCAGTAAATCACCAAAGCGCTCGCCCTGCACCACGATATGTCCGTGCAATGCGGCCGACGCAGCCTGCGGATCACCACTGGTGATCGCCTGGACGATGGCGGCATGCTCGGCATAGGAGCTTCCCATGCGGTCGCGCACCCTTAGTTGTAAGCGCCGGTATGGGCGCAGGCGGCGATGCAGTTGCTGGGCTTGCTCGCTCAAGAACTGGTTGTGGCTGCCCGCATAAATGGCCGCGTGAAATTGCTCGTTCGCATAAAAATACGCGTCCGAGTCATGCGCAGCACGCGCTTTTTCGCAGTCTTCGTGGGCTTTTTCCAGCATCTTGTGCTCGCCCACGCTCATACGTCGCGCCGCCAGCCGTCCGCACATGGACTCCAGCTCCGCCATCACCTCGAACATTTCGATCAGGCGCCCTGGCCCGATGCTGGTGACGACCGCACCATGGCGCGGCCGCATCTCAATCAAGCCTTCGGCGGCCAATTGAATCAGGGCTTCACGCACTGGCGTGCGGGACACCCCGTGGGCCTCGACCAATGCCGCTTCGTCCAGCGTGCTTCCTGGCGGAAGGTCCCCGGTGGCGATTTGTTCCTCGATTTTTTCACGCAGCAAATCAGAAATTTTCATGGCGCAAGTATAGCTACGGGTATTCTCAGGATTGACTAAGGGTATTCACTAATGCGAGGTAAAAATACGTAAAATAGAATTTGCGTATACAGGAAGGATGCCAAAGAGCGTCTTCTGCCTTCCGCACCCGCGTTGACGAACTGGCGTTGGTTGCGAATTTTTTTGCTAGTCCTGAGGAGATCATTCCATGAAAAGACGCAATCTATTGCAAGCCGCTGGTGCCGTGACGTTGGCGTCCATGCCTTTTTCGGCCGCGATGGCCCAAAGCGCCACCCTGAAAATTTCCCACCAGTTTCCCGGTGGCACTTTGACGGAGGGTGATTTCCGCGACCGTCTGGTTCGTAAATTCGCTCTGGAAGTAGAAAAGCGCACCAAAGGCGCCTTGAAGTTCGAGATTTACCCCGGTTCGTCGCTGATGAAGACGAATGCCCAGTTTTCGTCCATGCGCAAAGGCGCGCTCGACCTGGCGCTGATTCCCCTGTCTTATGCCGGCGGCGAGATCCCAGAAGTCAACATCGGACTGATGCCTGGACTGGTGACTTCGTATGCGCAGGCCTACAGCTGGAAAAGCAAGCCTGTGGGTGCGGAGCTCAACCGAGTGCTGCTCGAAAAAGGCATTGTGCTGATCAGCTGGGTGTGGCAGGCCGGAGGCGTGGCGTCACGTACCAAGCCGATCATCAACCCCGAAGACGCCAAGGGCATGAAAGTGCGCGGCGGTTCGCGCGAAGTGGACATGATTCTGAAAGAGGCAGGCGCCTCGGTGGTCAGCCTGCCGTCCAACGAAATTTATGCGGCCATGCAAACCGGAGCTATGGACGCAGCCATGACCTCGAGCACGTCCTTTATCTCTTTCCGGCTCGAAGAAGTGGCCAAATCCTTGACCACTGGCCGCGCAGGCGCGTATTGGTTCATGTTTGAACCACTGATGATGTCCAAGCAAGTCTTTGACGCGCTGCCGCAAGCCCAGCGCGACGCCATCATGGCGGTGGGTGCCGACATGGAGAAATTTGCCCAAGAAGAAGCCAAGAAAGACGACGTGGAAGTGGCTAACGTCTACAAAAAGGCGGGTGCTACCGTGGTCGATCTGAACCCTGCGGCCATCAAAAAATGGCAAGACCTGGCGCGCGAGACCGCTTGGAAAGACTACGCTGCCAAAAACGCAGGCAGCGCCAAGTTGCTGGCATTGGCTGAGCAGACGCTGTGAGCCACGGTTTCGAACTGGAGGGCGCAGCCAAGCCCGCAGACCTGGTGCCGCGCAACGCGGTGCTGGCGTTTTTCAGTGCTGCTTTGGATGCGCTCAATCGCTTCGTGTTGCGCGTGTCCATGGTGGCTTTGCTGGTCACCGCCGCAGTTCTCACGTATTCGGTGGTGACCCGCTACTTTCTCAAGTCGTCCACCGATTGGCAGGACGAGGCCTCGGTCTTCATGCTGGTGGGTGCGACCTTCATGACGGCGGCCTATGTGCAGTCGCTGCGTGGCCATGTGGGCATTGAAGCGCTGGCTACTCTGCTGCCTGCGGGCGTAAACCGTGCACGTCTGGTATTGGTGGACGTGGTTTCTGCGTTGTTTTGCAGTTTTTACTCCTGGAAGTCGTGGACTTTGTTCCATGAGGCATGGACGGAAGGCCAAACCACGTCCAGCAGTTTTGCACCGCCCCTGTGGATTCCTTATTCGCTGATGTCGGTGGGCATGACCCTGCTGGCCATCCAACTCGTACTCCAATCTGCCGTGCGCCTGAGCGGCGGCGAAGTTCAGAAAGCTGCAGCATGAGCGAACTTGCCATTGGCCTTTCCTACGGTGCAGCGACGCTGCTGGTGATGTTTTCCGGCATGCCCATCGCGTTTGCGTTGGGCACGGTGGCTGTGACCTTTATGTATTTCTTCATGCCCGCCTCGTCCTTGGACACAGTGGCGCAAAACGTGTACGAAGAAATGGCCTCCATCACGCTGCTGTCGATTCCGCTGTTCATCATGAAGGGTGCGGCCATCGGCAAGTCACGGGCTGGCCAAGATTTGTATTCCGCCATCCACGCCTGGCTGCACAAAGTGCCAGGTGGTCTGGGCATTGCCAATGTGTTTGCCTGCGCGCTGTTTGCGGCCATGGCCGGATCGAGTCCGGCCACGTGCTCGGCCATCGGCTCGGCCGGCATTCCCGAGATGCGTCGCCGTGGCTACTCGCCAGGTTTCGCGGCCGGCATCATTGCCGCGGGTGGCACTTTGGGCATTTTGTTGCCACCGTCTATCGTGATGATTTTGTATGCCGTGGCGGCCGAGCAATCACTGGGGCGTTTGTTCCTGGCGGGCATTGGCCCGGGCTTGCTCCTGGTGGGCCTGTTTGCGGGCTACGCCGTGGTGCGTGCACGCAAGGAATACCAGCAGGCGCTGGTGGTGTATGAGGCTGGTGGCGTGAAGTCGGCGTACCTCGAAGAAGAGCATTTCACGCTGGCGCAGAAGGTTGAAATGTTGCCGCGCGTGCTGCCATTTTTGGTCTTGCTGCTGGGCGTGATGGTGGCCTTGTATGGCGGCTATGCCACGCCTTCTGAGACCGCCGGTCTGGGCGGTCTGATGGCGCTGGGCCTGGTGGCTGTTGTCTACGGTCTGTGGCGTCCCAAAGACGTGGCCCCGCTCTTGTCGAGCACGCTCAAAGAATCCACCATGCTGATGCTCATCATTGGCATGTCGCTGTTGTACAGCTACGTCATGAGCCACTTGCACATCAGCCAGGGTGCTGCGCAATGGATTGTGGGCATGCAGCTGTCGAAGTGGGTGTTGTTGTCGGTGATTTTGCTGATGGTCATCGTGCTGGGCTTTTTCCTGCCGCCGGTGTCCATCATTTTGATGACCGCGCCCATCATCCTGCCGCCGCTCAAGGCAGCGGGCTTTGATTTGATCTGGTTTGGCGTGGTGATGACCATCGTCATGGAGATGGGCCTGATCCATCCACCGGTGGGCCTGAACATCTTCGTGATCAAGAACGTGGCGCCCGATATTCCCCTCAAGGACGTGATCTGGGGTGTGATGCCGTTCGTGGGCCTGATGTTCCTGGCGGTGTTCCTG
This sequence comes from Comamonadaceae bacterium, assembly GCA_947371775.1. Classification (GTDB taxonomy): domain Bacteria; phylum Pseudomonadota; class Gammaproteobacteria; order Burkholderiales; family Burkholderiaceae_C; genus Allorhodoferax. The sequence goes on along the minus strand of CANBQX010000041.1, from coordinate 7,427 downwards.
CTGTGTGCGTTTCCCGGAATCGCCACCAGTTTGCCCAATATGGTGATGGGAGCCAAGTGAGATGAATGCACCGCAGGGGCTTTGGAACCTCCAGGCGCAGGGCCGGGCGCGGCGCAAGGCCCGTGCGCTGGCCAGCCTGGGCCCGCAATTGCACGGCAAGCGGGTTGACACCGCCAGCGCGGTGCAATTGCTGGGCAGCGTGATTGAGTCCGGTGACCGCGTTTGTCTGGAAGGCAACAACCAAAAACAGGCCGACTTTTTGGCCCGCAGTCTGACCCAGCTTGATCCCCATCAGGTGCACGACCTGCACATGGTGCAGTCGGTCATTGCCATGCCTGAACACCTGGATGTGTTCGAGAGCGGCATTGCCTCCAGGCTCGACTTTTCGTTCTCGGGCCCGCAAAGTGCGCGCTTGGCCAAAATGGTGTCAGCCGGGCAAATTCAGATTGGCGCCATTCACACTTACCTGGAGCTGTTCGCCCGCTACTTTGTGGATCTGACGCCCCAGGTGTCCCTGGTGTGCGCACAGGCTGCCGATGCGCAGGGCAATTTGTATACCGGCCCCAACACCGAAGACACACCGGCCATCGTCGAAGCCACCGCATTCAAGAGTGGCATCGTGATCGTGCAGGTCAACGAGATTTTGGACACCTTGCCGCGTGTAGACATTCCCGGGGACTGGGTGGACTACGTCATCCTGGCGCCCAAGCCCAACCAGATTGAGCCGCTGTTCACCCGCGACCCGGCCCAAATCTCGGAGATTCAGGTGCTCATGGCCATGATGGCCATCAAGGGTATTTACGCCGAGTACGGTGTGCAGCGCCTGAACCACGGTATTGGTTTTGACACCGCGGCCATTGAGTTGCTGCTGCCGACCTACGCCGAGTCCCTGGGACTCAAAGGCAAAATTTGCAAGCACTGGGCGCTCAACCCGCACCCGGCCATGATTCCGGCGATCGAAGCCGGCTGGGTGGAATCCATCCATTCGTTCGGTTCTGAACTGGGCATGGAAAAGTATGTGAGTGCGCGCCCCGACGTGTTCTTTACCGGTGCCGACGGCAGCATGCGCAGCAACCGCGCCATGAGCCAGGCGGCGGGCCACTATGCCTGTGACATGTTCATCGGCTCCACCCTGCAAATTGACCTGAACGGCCACAGCTCCACCGCCACAGCAGGGCGCATTGCCGGCTTTGGTGGCGCCCCCAATATGGGCGCTGATGCGCGCGGACGCCGCCATGCCTCACCCGCTTGGCTCAAAGCGGGCGCGCAGGCGCGTCAGGGGCGCACTGGCGTGCACGCCATGCCGCGTGGTCAAAAGTTGGTGGTGCAAATGGTGGAGACCTTTCGGGAGCACATGCAACCCGCTTTTGTCGAAACCCTGGATGCCTGGAAGCTGGCCGAGCAGGCTGGCATGGAAATCCCGCCCGTCATGATTTATGGGGACGACGTCACGCACATCCTGACCGAAGAAGGCATTGCCAACTTGCTCATGTGCCGCACCGACGAAGAGCGCGAGCAGGCGATTCGTGGCGTGGCCGGATACACCCCGGTGGGCCTGGCACGCGACCAGCGCATGGTCGACAACCTGCGCGACCGTGGCGTGATTCAGCGCGCCGACGATTTGGGGATCGACAAACGCGATGCCACACGCAGCCTGCTGGCGGCACGCTCCATGCGCGATCTGGTACGCGCCTCCGGCGGCTTGTACGATCCGCCCAAGCGTTTCCGCAACTGGTAACTACCGCTATGAACGACAACGCCAGCATGGAGACACTCCATTTCGACTTTGAGGGCGCGCGCCCCCTCGCTGCCTTCGTGCCGATTTTGGTTGGCGTGGTGGGCTCGGGCAATTTGGAAGTGCTGATCGAGCCCTCGCCACATCCACGCTGCCAGATCGACATCACCACATCGGCCCGGGGCTTTGGCCCGATCTGGGAAGCCGTGGTGCGCGACTTTCACCGCCGCCATGGCCTGGCGGGTGTCGCCATTTCGATCAACGACATGGGCGCCACACCCGCTGTGGTGAGTTTGCGCCTGGACCAGGCCGCAGCCAGTTTGCCCCCTGCACAGGACAGTCAGCCATGAACCGCAGTTTCGCCGAATCGACCGCGCGCGAGCGCTTGCAGCATGTGTTGGACGCTGATAGCTTTCAGGAAATTCTGGGTCCCGGTGCCCGCATGGTCAGTCCGCATCTGGCCCTGTTGGGCGTGCCCTCGTCGTTTGACGATGGCGTAGTGGTGGGTCGCGCCCGCTTGGGCGGACAGTCCGTGCTGGTGGCGGCCCAAGAGGGTGCCTTCATGGGCGGTGGCGTGGGCGAAGTGCACGGAGCCAAACTGGTCGGTCTGTTCCAGCGCGCCTTGACGGAACAAGCTGCCGCAGTTTTGGTGCTGGCCGAATCGGGTGGCGTGCGTTTGCACGAGGCCAATGCCGGACTGATTGCCGTCTCCGAAGTGATGCGTGCCTTGTTGGATGTGCGTGCCTTGGGTATCCCGGTGCTGATGCTGATTGGCGGCGCCAACGGTTGCTTCGGCGGCATGGGCCTGATCGCGCGCTGCGCAGATGTCGTGGTGATGAGCGATATCGGGCGCCTGTCCATGTCGGGGCCCGAGGTGATTGAATCATCGTACGGTGTCGAAGAGTTTGATTCGCGCGACCGCGCTTTGGTCTGGCGCACCACCGGCGGCAAGCACCGCTACCTGACGGGCGACTGCGATGTGCTGGTGGACGACGACATCGCGGCCTTTCGCGCAGCGGCGCTGGAGGCGCTGGCCAGCCAACGCGCTGTGACGCTGGAGTCCATGGAGCAGGAACACGCTTTGCTGGCCGAGCGCTTGGATCGTTTTGGTCAATGCACCGACAGCGCGCAGGTGTGGCAGGCCCTGGGCATTGCCGATGCGCGGGCGGTCCCGGAGCTGGATGCCCGGGGCGTGCGGGCCCTCCACACACACCCATCGGAACTACAGGCATGAACTGGCAAAACCTGCTCACGGCGTTTTTTGGCGATGCCCACACGGTGGTGCGTACCGGCGACTTGCTCAGCGGTAGCGGTACCTTGCAGGGGCAAACGGTCGCGGTCATCGGCACCACCGACCACGCGCCCATCGGGGTGGAGCTTGCCTTGGCCCAAGCGCGCTGCGTGCTCGACACCGTCAAGAACTTTCCCGGCCGGCCCATTGTGTTGCTGGTCGATACCCAGGGACAACGCCTGCGCTACCGCGACGAGATGCTGGGCATCAACCGCTACATGGCGCACCTGGGCTGTTGCATCGCGCTGGCACGTCAACGCGGTCACCGGGTGGTCGGCTTGGTCTACGACCAGGCGCTCTCGGGTGGCTTTATCACCTCCGGGCTGATGGCCGACGCTTGCTATGCCTTGCCCGACGCTGAGATCCGCGTGATGCGCCTTCCGGCCATGGCGCGCGTGACCAAGATCAGCGAGGAGCGGCTGCAGCAGCTCTCCGAGTCCAACCCCGTGTTTGCGCCTGGCGTGCAAAATTTTGTGGCGATGGGTGGCATTCACAGCCTCTGGCAGGGTGACTTGCAAGCGCAATTGCTGGCGGCGTTGCAAGCTCCCCTACAGGGCGACACGCGTGCGGCCGATGGTGCACTGCGCGGAGGGCGCAAGCTCGCTGCTGCGGTGGCCGAACGGGTGCGCAGCGAGCCGGTCCCCGCCTGAATTGCGCCGGATGCTGCTGTGACCGAGCTGCAGCGCAACACCTTGGTGTGGCTGACGCCGCAGGCCTGGACGGCAGTCCACGCACGGCAGTGGGAGGCGCCGGTGCAAGATCTGCTTCGGTACTGGCAGAGCTGCCAATTCCCTTGGGTGGTGGCGCGCCAACGACCAGAGGTGGCGGCTGCTGACGTGTGCTTGGGGCTGCCCGCACCGCAGCACTGGGGTCGCCGACGGCTCGCCACCCACGTGGCGCTGGACGGGATTGCCCGGCACGGTCAATTTCCCTTGCTAGGCGAGGTGGCACGGGCCAACTTGTGGGGCATTTCTGCAGGGTCCTGGCTGTCGCAGGGTGCCGATGTGGCCTCTCAGGTGCGGGTCTACGGCTCCTACGGTTGGCAGTACATGACAGGGATGCCCTATGTGCGTACCGGCTCTGACCTGGATCTGAGCGTACCGGTTCCCGACCTTCCCGGCGCTCTGCGCGCATTGGACTGGTTGGCGCAAGTCGGTGACGTACCCGGCCCGGGGCGCGAGCTTTCCCAGCCCCTGGCCTTGCGCGTGGACGGTGAAATTGTGTTTGCAGACGGTCGTGCCCTGGCCTGGCGCGAACTGCAAGCGCTGCGCCAGGGGCGCGTACACGAAGCCTTGGTGAAAGACCGCCACCAGCTCCTGCTGTTGGATTGGGCCGGCTTGGAGGCCATGCTTCAGGCCCCGACAGCGTCTGTGGTACCCGCATGAACACCCTGTCCGCGTCCTTGTGCCTTAAGAAACCGGCCCTGCGCCCGCAGGACCTGGCCCGCGCGGCGGTGCATGCGCTGTACCTTGAACTGACACTCGAACCCAAGCCCGGCTTGGTCTCTTTGCGCGACAGTGGCAGCCACCTGGACATGGACGCCAGTACCTTCATGCGCAGCCTGTTTGCCCTGCGCCATTACTTTGCCCATGCGGCACAGGCCGGCGCGCAGGGCGATGATTTGGCAACTTTGCAAACCTTGGGTCTCGCCGCAGAGGCGCGCATGTTGCTCGCCACCCGCGGTGTCAACACGCACCGGGGGGCGGTTTTTGGTCTGGGCCTGCTGTGCGCCGCTGCGGGGCGGCTCAGCGCCACAGGCGAGCGCTTGCAGGCCCCTGCGCTGCGGGCGGCTTTGTTGGCGGGTTGGGGTGAGGCCTTGGCCGCGCGTGCGGCCTTGGTGCGCGCGGCGCCACCGGCCTCCAACGGGCAAAAGGCGGTTCGCGCCCACGGATTGCGCGGCGCACTGGACGAGGCCGCGCTGGGTTTCCCGACCGTGTTTGACGTGGCCGTGCCCGCCCTGAAGGCTGCGTTGATGGCCGGCGCGGGGGAGCGTGCGGCCCGCGTTCAGGCCTTGTTTGCGACCCTGGCAGTGCTGGATGACACCAACCTGGTGCACCGTGGCGGCTTGGCAGGCTTGCGCTGGATGCAAGCCCGGGCCCAGGCTTTTTTAGATGCGGGCGGCGTGTTGCAGGCGCATTGGCAGCAGCAAGCCCGCGCCCTGCATTGGGACGCGGTGCAGCGTCGGCTGTCACCTGGCGGCAGCGCTGATGTGCTGGCCAGTGCCTGCTGGCTGTTGGCGCTGGAACGCGACTGAAACGGCCGCCATGTCCTACGCCCTCGTGTTTTCCGGTCAGGCCAACCAGCATGCCGACATGCTGCCTTGGCTGGAGGCTGCACCTGCCAGCGCGCCCGTGCTGCGCCACATGGAAGCCCTGGTGGGTGGCGACTGGCGCGCCACGCTGGCCGACCCGCTGCGGCGTGCAGACAACGGTTTTGCCCAAGTCGTGATCACCGGAACCGCTATGGCTGCGTGGGCGGCTCTGCGGGAGGCAGGTGTTTCGGCGCCGCGTGCTGTGGCGGGCTATAGCGTGGGTGAATTGGCAGCTTTTGCGGCGGCGGGGGTGTTCACACCGGACTCTGCGCTGGCGCTGGCGCAGGCGCGCGCCCGCTGCATGGACGCGGCAGTGACCGGGCTGCACACCGGGCTGCTGGCGGTCACGGGAATGGCCCGTAGCCGCGCGCTGGCTTTGTGTCCCGCCTTGGAATGCGCGATTGATAGGGGCCCGGAGCAAGCGGTCTTGGCCGGCATGGATGCGGACCTGCGCGAAGCCTCGGTCCGCTTGCCCCGTGAAGGCGCGCAGTGCACCCGCTTGGACGTGGCGCTGGCCTCGCATTCATCATGGATGCGCCCGGCGCTGGCGCCCTTTGAAGCAGCCCTCAACAGCGTCGCTTGGAGCCCTGCGGTCTGCCCCTTGGCACTCAATGCCACCGGCGGCTTGGGTCAGCAGGTTCCGGTTTTGCGCCGTGCGCTGTTGGCACAAATCGCCCAGACCGTGCAGTGGGAGTCGTGCATGCAGGCCGTGGCTGAGCGGCAACCGGACTGCGTGCTGGAGATGGGCGCGGGCGCGGCGCTGGCACGGCAATGGAATGCCCGCTACCCCGCAGTGCCTGCACGTTCGCTTGACGAGTTCAAGGACGTACAGGGCGCTGTCGCCTGGTTGCAGCGCAACGCGGCGTTCGATTAAGCACGCAGCGGCCTGGGTCGGGTCTCAGTTCAGGGGCCGGTCCAGCGCCAGGGCACTGGCCTCTGCGGCGCAGTCGCGGTTGGGCTTGGAGCCTTGGCTGCGGGCTGCTGCAATCTCGCTGCGCGCAGCACCCAACTGGGCCAGGAAGTCCGCGTTGCCATGCAGCTTGGCCACCGCTGCGGCGCCCATGGTGCGGCCCGCTTCCACATCGCTTTTCCAATGCACGGCACACACATTGCGGCTGTGTCCAAAGGCATAGGCACGCTCCAGAATCGCTTGCGAGCGCTCGGGTGCCAGCTCGGTCAAGATCAAGCCCCAGGCCCAGCCGAGTGCCGCATGTCCGCTGGGGTAGGAGCCGTCACGCGCCAGGGCGGCTTCTTCGTCGGGCGAGCAGGTGCTCTGGCCGAGTTTGGCAAACGGGCGCTGGGCCTGGTACTTGTCTTTGGCGGCATAGGTGGACAGGCCAGCGTCGGCCAGGCTGCGGCGCAGCAGCATGGTCAGGTGGGGCGTGGCCTCTTGCGAAATGCCAATGCCCAAAGCACAAGAAAACGTAGATGCGGCTGCCGGGAATTTGATCACCGCGTCCTGGGCTGCCAGCTCCCAGCGGGCACCGCTGCGCAGGGGCTGCAGCTGCTGGTGGAATTCCAGGTCGGCGGCGGCGGCGGCCGACCCACTCGCGGGCGGTGCGGGCAGCAATTGCAAGCTGTTGGGCAAGTCCTTGCGGCTCAAATAACCTGCCAAGTAGCCGCTACCGGGACGCAGCTCCGGGATTTTGGCGGGGTCGGCAGAGGGCAGCGACCCGGCACCGGCGTCGGGCGCCGTTTGCGCACAGGCCCATCCACCCAAAAGGCTGGCCGCCAGCAGCGCACGCGAGATCATGGTCATGGATTTCATCAGTCAACAGCTCCTGCGCAGCGCGCGAAAAATGCCCATTATCTGAGCCCAAGCGGCGATGCGGAAATAGGTTTACGATACTGTTTATATAAACAGTATTTATGCAAAAAACCTACGTCCCTACGGGGCCAACGCCGGATTACGCCGAGTTGCACTGCCTGTCGAGCTTCAGCTTTCAGCGGGGTGCGTCCCTGCCCGAAGAGCTGGTGCAGCGCGCCCACGCGCTGGGCTACCGGGCGCTGGCGCTGACCGATGAATGCTCGGTGGCGGGCATGGTGCGCGCGCACCAGGAGGCGCAGCGCCTGGGCCTGCGTTTGCTGCC
>CANBQX010000040.1 GCA_947371775.1 Comamonadaceae bacterium | reverse complement strand
CCGCAGTGGGGGCAGTGGATGCGTAGCATGGTGGGCGCCTCCTCTTACTGCAAATGGTTGTAAGGGCCGGTACCGGCTTCGTCGATGTAGCGACCCTGGGCAAAGCGGTCCATGGTGAAGCCGGCGTTGTAGGCGTGCGGCGCATCGTTGGCAATCGTGTGGGCAAAGCACCAGCCCGAGGCCGGCGTGGCCTTGAAGCCCCCGTAGCACCAGCCACCATTGAGGTAGAGCCCGTCCACCGGAGTTTTGGTGATGATGGGGCTGCCGTCGGGCGTCATGTCCATGATGCCGCCCCAGTGACGCAGCACCCGCAGGCGCGCAGCGCTGGGCATGGCGCTGACCAGGGCCTGGGTGACTTCACTCACATTGGCCAGGTTGCCGCGCTGGGCGTAGGAGTTGTAGCGGTCAATATGGCCGCCAAACACCAGGCCGCCTTTGTCGGACTGCGAAAAATAAAAGTAAGACGCCGACCAGACCACCACGTGGTTGACCACCGGCTTGATCGACTCGCTGACATAGGCCTGCAGCACATGGCTCTCGATGGGCAGTTCCAGCCCCGCTTTTTGGGCCAAGACAGAGGTGTGGCCCGCCACCGCAATGCCGACCTTGCCCGCGCTGATGTCGCCGCGTGTGGTCTTGAGGCCGGTAATGCGCTCACCCGACCATTGGTAGTCCAGCACTTCGCAGTTTTGAATTATGTCCACGCCCAGCGCATTGGCGGCGCGTGCATAGCCCCAGACCACAGCGTCGTGGCGGGCCGTTCCTGCATCGGGTTGCAGCATGGCGCCGTAAATCGGAAAACGGGCCTTGTCCGAGAAATCGAGGTAGGGTGCCTCTTTCATCACGTCTTCGCGCGTCAGGATGTCAGCGCGAATGCCGTTCAAGCGCATGATGTTGGCGCGGCGGATTTGGGCGTCTTGCGCACTGGGCGACATGGTCACGTACAAATAGCCGCGCGGCGAGAACATCACGTTGTAGTTGAGCTCCTGCGACATGCCGCGCCACAGCGACATGGAATGATCATAGAACGCCGTGTTGTCCTGCATCATGTAGTTGGAGCGCACGATGGTGGTATTGCGCCCCGCATTGCCCGAGCCGATGTAGCCCTTTTCCAGCACCGCGATATTTTTGATGCCGTGGTTCTTGGCCAGGTAGTAGGCCGTGGCCAGCCCGTGGCCACCGCCGCCCACGATGACCACGTCGTAGCTCTTCTTGGGCTCGGGGTCGCGCCAGGCACGGTCCCAGTTTTTGTGTCCCGACAGTGCATTGCGCAGCAGGGACCAGGCTGAGTAATGGGACATCAACAGCTCCTTTTACATGCGCATGCGCTTGGCTTCGGGATCGAAGGGCGGATCCATTTGCAGGCGTGCCGCACGGCGTTCACCCAGAATTTCAATTTCCAGCGTCATATCGGGCTTGAAGCACTCGGTGGGGATATAACCCTGTGCCAGCGACTGGTCCACATAGTGGCCGTAGCCACCGGACGTCACCCAACCGACCACCTTGCCGTCGACCCAGATGGGTTCGTCGCCCATGACGTCGCAGTCCAGCGCGTCCACCACCATGAAGATGCGGGTCTTTTTGGGGCCGTCGGCCTTTTCTTTGATGGCGGCGGCCTTGCCGATGAACTCGTGCTGGTCCAGTTTGACAAAACGGTCCAGGCCGGCCTCGAAGGGGCCGTAGATGGGGCGGAACTCGCGGAACCAGGTGCCGAAGTTTTTCTCCAAACGCAGGCACAACAGCGCGCGCATGCCGAAGTTCCGGATGCCCAGGTCAGCACCGGCTTCCATGATGCTTTCGTAGAGACGGCGCTGGTATTCCGGTGCGACCCAGATCTCGTAGCCCAGGTCACCGGTATAGGTCACGCGGTTGACCTTGGCCTGCACCGTGGCGATTTCCATTTCGCGGTAGTCCATGAACTTGAACGCTGCGTTGGACACATCGTCATCGGTCAGGCGTTGCAACAGTTCACGCGATTGGGGACCTGCGATCGACAAGCCGATGAGCTTCATGCCATAGGGCTTGATCGAGACCGAGCCGTCTTTGGGCAGCGTCTGTTCAAACCAACGCATGTGGTAGACCTGCGCCTGGCTGGAGCCCCACATCATGAAGCGCTCGTCGTCGGCTTTGGCAATCGTGAAGTCGCCAATGATCTTGCCCTGGTGGTTCAGCATGGGGCACAGCTGCAAGCGGCCTTTTTTGGGCAGGGTGTTGGTCATCTGACCTTGTAGCCAGGCCTCAGCACCCGGGCCGGTGATCTCGTACTTGGCAAAGTTGGCGACCTCGGTCACGCCCACGGCCTCACGCACCGCCTTGCATTCGGCCTTGATGTGCTCAAAATCGTTAGAGCGGTGGAAGGACACGATGTCTTTGGCCTCAGTTCCCTTGGGCGCGAACCACAGAGGTGTTTCCATGCCCCAGGAGTCGCCCATCACTGCGCCTTGCTCAATGAACTTGTCATACAGCGGTGTGGTTTGCAGCGGACGCGCTGCCGGCAATTCTTCGTTGGGGAAGCGGATGCGGAAGCGACGCGAATAGTTCTCGCGCACCTTGGCGTTGGTGTAGGTACGGGTGGCCCAGTCGCCATAGCGCGCCACATCCATGCCCCAGATGTCGAAGCCCGGATCGCCGTCCACCATCCAGTTGGAGAGCGCCAGGCCGACGCCGCCGCCCTGGCTGAAGCCCGCCATCACGCCGCAAGCCGACCAGAAGTTGGTGCGGCCCTGCACCGGACCGACCAAGGGATTGCCGTCGGGTGCGAAGGTGAAGGGGCCGTTGATCACGCGTTTGATGCCGGCGTTTTCGAGGGTAGGGAAGTGCTTGAACGCGATTTCCAAAGACGGTGCAATGCGGTCCAAGTCCGGCTGCAGCAACTCCTGGCCAAAGCTCCAGGGCGTGGTTTTGGTGGACCAGGGCTTGCCCGCTTGTTCATAGACGCCCAGCACCATGCCTTTGCCTTCTTGGCGCAAATAGCTCTCGGCGCCGAAGTCAATCACATGGCCGATTTCTTTGCCGGCGCTCTTGTTGAAGGCTTCCACCTCGGGAATGTCGTCCGTCACCAGGTACATATGCTCCATGGCCAGCACGGGCAGCTCGATACCCACCATGCGGCCCACTTCGCGCGCCCACAGGCCGCCCGCGTTGACCACGTGTTCGCACTCGACCACACCTTTGTTGGTGATCACGCGCCAGGTGCCATCGGGCTTTTGTTCCAGGCTTTCCACCTTGGTTTGCACCTCGATGGTCGCACCGCCAAGGCGCGCCGCTTTGGCATAGGCGTAGGTCGTGCCGCTGGGGTCCAAATGGCCTTCATTGGGGTCCAACAGTGCGCCCAAGAAGTATTTTTCTTCAATGAAGGGGAAATAGTTCAGAGCCTCTTTGACCGAAATGATTTCGGTCTCCATGCCCAAATAGCGGCCGCGCGCCACGGTCATTTTCAAGAACTCCATGCGCTCTGGCGTATCGGCCAGCATGATGCCGGGCGACTTGTGCATGCCGCAGGATTGACCGGAAATGCGCTCCAGCTCTTCATACAGACTCACGGTGTAGCTTTGCAACATGGCCACATTCGGATCACCGTTGAGGGTGTGAAAGCCGCCTGCGGCGTGCCAGGTAGAGCCCGAGGTCAACTGGTCGCGCTCAATGAGCATGACGTCGCTCCAGCCCTTTTTCGTCAAGTGGTAGAGCACCGAGCATCCCACCACACCACCACCAATTACTACTACCCGTGCTGTTGTTTTCACTGCTGCGTTCCTTGCGTCAAAAGTCAATGTCAAAAATGAAGGATGCTGTCACTCAAAAGTCTGTCGGCGCCCCGCCTTCGGCCTTGCGCTTGGCGACAAAGGCGTCGAGCTCTTCTTCAATGGCCGGATCCATATACGGGCGCTCATAGGCGGCCAGTTCTTTTTGCCACACCGCGTTGGCCTTATCGTACGCGGTAGGGCGTCCGCCCTCGTCCCAGCTCTCGTAATTGCGCCAATCCGAGATGATGGGAGAGTAAAAGGCCGTCTCAAAGCGCTCCAGCGTGTGCGCCGTTCCGAAGTAGTGGCCGCCAGGGCCCACGTCGCGCACGGCGTCCAGGCCCAAACCGGCAGGGCTGACGTCCAGGGGTGCCAAAAATTCGGCCACCATCTGCAGCAGATCGCAGTCCAGAATGAACTTTTCGAACGATGCGGTCAGTCCACCTTCCATCCAGCCCGCGCTGTGCATGATGAAGTTGCCCCCCGCCTGGGTGAGCGCCCAGAGCGAAAACACCGACTCGTAGGCCGCTTGGGCATCGACCGTGTTGGCGGCGTTCACATTGCTGGTGCGGTAGGGAATGCCGTATTTGCGGCACAGTTGACCGCCCACCAGCACCGCCTTCATGTACTCAGGGGTACCGAAGGCGGGAGCGCCACTCTTCATGTCCACATTGCTGGTGAAGCCACCGTAGACCACCGGTGCACCGGGGCGCACCAGTTGTGTCAGCGCAATACCGGCCAGGGCTTCGGCGTTTTGCTGCGCCAGAGCGCCTGCAATCGTCACCGGTGCCATGGCGCCCGCCAGTGTGAACGGCGTCAGGATGATGATCTGGTTGCGCGAGGACATTTCCAAAATGCCTTGCAGCATGGGCGTGTCCAGGCGCAGCGGAGAGGAGCTGTTGATGATGGAAAACAGCGAGGGCTCGCGCTCCATCTGTTCGTGGCTGATGCCGCGGGCGATGCGCGCAATCTCCAGTCCGTCCTGGTTGCGCTCCTTGCCCAGTGAGTAGGCGTGGAAGGCTTTGTCAGTGAGCTTCGCAATATCCGACAGGCAGTCCAGGTGGCGGATAGAGGCGTGCAAATCCACCGGCTCCACGGGGTAGCCGCCCGAGCAATGGATGATGTCGTAACGCTGCGCCAGCTTGACCAGGTTGCGGAAGTCCTGCTGGTTGCCTGCGCGCCGGCCGCCTTGCATGTCAGAGGCATTGGGTGGGCTTGCGACCTGGGCAAAGGCCAAGTTTTTGCCGCCGATGTGCACATTGCGCTCGGGGTTGCGGGCGTGCAAGGTGAATTCGGAGGGGCAGGTTTTGATCGCTTCCAGAATCAGGTTGCGATCGAAGCGCACACGTTCCGATCCGGGTTTGACGTCGGCCCCGGCTTTTTTCAAGATCTCACGGGCACCTTCGTGCATGAAGTCCATGCCCATTTCTTCGAGAATCGTGAGCGAGGTGTGGTGTATCGCCTCCAGCTCATCCTCGGACACCATGGGTGTGGGAGGAAAACGATGCTTAAGGTTGCGGTACTTGGCCGTGGAGGGGGCAACGCGGACGGTGCCGCTTCCGCGACCCGCGCGCCTGCGCGCTGGAGCTGCGGGGCTTGATGCTTCTTCTGTCATGAGGGATGTCTCCACGTTGAGCCAAAAAGTCGCGTTCTTCGCGCGGCCACCACAGGACGGTGGCGTGCCGCCTTGAACCTTTTTAATTCTATGCAGTGCGGAACCTTTTCAGCCCTGGTGCCGGGCGATACCCCTGGCGCTGGGCAATTTAATAAATTGCATAGTTCGCTGGGTCAAGGGTGTGCAGAGCAAAAAAAAGCCGGAGCAGGCTCCGGCTTTTTTGAATGCCGCCACGAAGGCGGGCACGGGGGAGTTACGAAAGGTGCTTGCCGATCAAGCCAGCCATTTCGAACATCGTGACTTGGGCTTTGCCAAAAACGGCCTTCAGCTTGTCGTCAGAGTTGATGTTGCGCTTGTTGGTAGCGTCTTGCAGCTTGTGCTTTTTGATGTAAACCCACAGTTTGCTCACCACCTCAGTGCGGGGCAGGGGCGTTGCGCCTACCACAGCGGCCAAAGCGGCGCTGGGGGTCAGGGGCTTCATGAATGCAGCGTTCACAGCGCGCTTTTTAGCGGGCGCTTTAGCAGCTACTTTTTTCGCCGGGGCTGCGGCTTTTTTAGTGGCGGTTACTTTTTTTGCGGGTGCCGCTTTTGCAGCGGGGGCCTTTTTTGCAGTTGCCATTGTCGGTTCGTCCTTAGGGAAGTGATAAGAGAGCCAGCGATAAACTTCTCAGCTGGTGCAGCGATGCTACTGGAGAAAATGGTGCTTTCCTATAGGGGAGTACCATTTTTCAGAGGGAAAATTTGAATTTTTTTGATTCTGCGTCCTTCGCGCGGCCCATTTCACTTCGGTTTGGAGCTCTTCTATGAACCCCTTTGTACCCACGACAGACCTGTGCGACCGCTTCCTTGATGACCTCAGTGGTGATTTTCGGGTGCTTGCGCCCGTCTTTCTGGACTTCGGACAGGTGCGGCGATTTCACGGCCCGGTATCTACGGTGCAGTGCCTGGACGACAACACCAGCGTGAAGGCCGCCCTGGAGTCGCCGGGGTGGATTGAAACCCCCTCAGGACGAATTGGACAAGTGCTTGTTGTGGCCGGCGGCGCTTCGATGCGGCGCGCCTTGATGGGCGGCAAGTTGGGCGCCCACGCGGTGCGCAATGGCTGGGCTGGAGTGGTGGTGGACGGCTGTGTGCGCGACGTGGGCGAACTTGCGCAATGTGCGGTGGGCATTCGGGCTTTGGCGCTTTGCCCTATGCCCACGCAGCGACGCATGCCAGGCCAAACCCAGCTGGCCGTTCAAATCCAAGGCGTGTGGGTGCGCCCCGGAGACTGGCTCTATGCCGACGAAGATGGCATGGTGGTGAGCCCTCAGCCGCTCTAATCGCTCGCCTGTGCCTTGGCACTGCGGCCGGGCAGGGTGGCCAGCAGCAGTCCGAGCAAGGCCAGCGCAAACGCGGCCGCTTGCATCGCACTAAAGGCCTCATGCAAAAAAATGGCGCCTATGGCTGTGGCGGTGACTGGCAGCATCACGCTAAAGACGCCTGCTTGCGCAGCAGGAACCGTCTTCACGCCGGTCATCCACAACCAGACCGTGCCCATGCTGGCGGCCAGTGCGTAAAAAACCAAGAGTCCCCAGGAGGATGGCTGTACTGCAGCAAAGTCAAAACGCAGCGCGTAATAAAGCCCCGCAGGCGCCATGAGTGCAAAACCATAGAGATTGATGATCGCCGCGATGCGCTTGGGGCTGATGTTGGCGGACAGCCGTTTGCCAATGACCAGGTAAGCGGCTTCACACAGCACCGCGCCAAACACCAAGAGGTTGCCCCACAGGGCGCGCTGCGTATCGGCAGGCTCTATTGCTACCGATTGCGTGTGCTTGCCCCAAGACAGCAGTGCCATGCCCGCCGCGCCGCAGGCCACGGCCAGCCAAATGCGAAGGCCCAGGCGCTCCTTTAAAAACAGTCCGCTCATCAGCGCCGCCACGGCTGGAATAGCCGCCAATATCACCCCTGCCGAAACGGTGCTGGTCATGCTCACGCCGTAGAGCATGCAAATAGAAAACAGGAAGTTGCCCAGAAAGGACTCAAAAAACAGCAGCACGCGGGTGCGGCGATCCAGCGCAGGCTCGCTGGCCGGTTTTTTCAGCCATGGTGCCATGGCGATGGCGGCAATGCCAAAGCGCATCCACCCCAGCAAAAACACGGGCAGTGCCGCAACCAAGGGTTTGGACAGCGCCACATAGACGCCGACCAGGCTCATGCTCAGGGCCAAGCAGAGGTAGGCCAGCGGACGTTGGAAACGGTGGTTCAAAGCGAAAAAAGGGACTGTGAATGAGCGCAAATTGCGCCAGCTAGCGAATAGGCGGCAGCGATTACCATGCTGAACTTGGAGGTTACACCATGAGCAGCGCCCACTTCGCCTACGCCAACAACAGCAACCGGTTTCTCGCCGCAGAATCGCTGCAAGCACACCGCTTTGCCATCGCGGGCATTCCCTTTGACGGTGCGGTGACGAACCGCCCTGGTGCGCGCTTTGGGCCGCAGGAAATACGCCGCGCGAGTTTGATGCTGTGTGATGGCATCCACCCCTATTTCAATGTTTCTCCACTGGGATATCTGGGGGACGCGGGCGATATGCGTCTGCCCAACGCCTCGCCGCTGCCCGAGGTTCGCAGCGCAATTCAAAGCCAGGCAGCGGCCCTGATGGCGCGCCACCACTGTGTGTTTATTGGCGGCGATCATTCCGTGACCCTGCCTTTGTTGCGCGCTGCCAGCGCACAGCACGGGCCCGTGGCGCTGATCCATTTTGACGCCCATTGCGACACCTGGAGCGACCATTTTGGCGAACCCTCGGGCCATGGCACCTGGACTTACGAGGCGATTCAAGAGGGGCTGGTGGATCGCGCCAAGACGGTGCAGATTGGCATTCGTTCCAGTGGTGAGCGTGCCGCGCGCGAATACGTGAAAGACCAGGGCGGTGCGATTTACACCGCGCGGGATTTGCGCGGCAAGGACGGGGCGCACTTGGGCGACATCATTGCCGAGATTCGCAAGCGCATTGGCCAACAGCCTTGCTACCTGACCTTGGATATTGATTGCTTGGATCCCGCATTTGCACCCGGCACCGGAACACCCGAGCCCGGTGGCATGACGAGTTCGCAGGTGCTGACCTTTTTAGAGGAGCTCGCACCGCTGAACTTTATTGGTATGGACTGCGTGGAGGTGGCCCCCGCCTATGACCATGCCGAACTCACCAGCAACGCGGCCGCACAGTTTGTGTGGACCTATCTGTGCTCTCAGGTGGCCAAAACAGCTCAGGAATGAAAACTATGGCATCTCTGCTGCAATCGGATACCCAGCTCAACCAACAAAGCTACTACGAGGCCAGTGTGGTACGTCCACCCTGGCTGGCACCACTGCAAACCGACTTGGTGGCAGATGTGGTGGTCGTGGGCGCAGGCTTTTCGGGGCTTTCTGCTGCTATTGAGCTGGCCAAGCAGGGGTTCAAGGTGGTGGTTCTGGAGGCGGACCGGATTTGCAGTGGCGCTTCGGGTCGCAATGGCGGCCAGACCATTGTGGGATATGCCAGCGGCCAGGGCCTATTTGAAGAGCAACTGGGTAGGGCGGCCGCCCGTCAAATTTGGGATATGTCGCTGGAGGCGATTGATCTGGTGGACCAGCGGATCACTGAGTTTGGCATCGATTGCGACCGCGTGCATGGCTATATGTACGTGGCGGACTCGCCCCGCAAAGCCCGTGATTTGGAAGCGGATGTCCGGTCTATGGAGCGCGACTACGGCTTTGTAAGTACCTGGGCCGAAGGCGCGGACGTGCAACAGTACATCGGCAGTGAGCGCTACTGCGCCTGCGCCTACGAGACGCGGTCCGGACATTTGCATCCCCTGAAATATGGGCTGGGCCTGGCGCGTGCAGCGCACATGCTGGGGGTGCAGATCTATGAAAAATCAGCGGTGGTAGCCATGGAACGGGGTGCGACTGTGACTGCCCGGACGGCGCAAGGCCTGGTACGAGCCAAGTTTGCCCTTTTGTCGGGGAACTGCACCTTGCCGGCCTACGGCCCGGCGGTTGCGCCCGAACTGGCGGCGCGCGCCATGCCGGTGGGTACTTACATCGTGGGCACCGCGCCCCTGAATGCCGAGCGTGCCAAAGCTTTGCTGCCCCACAACGCGGCGGTGTGTGACAACAATTTCGTACTGGACTATTTCCGGTTCAGTGCGGACCATCGCATGCTCTTTGGTGGGCGGGTGAGCTACACCACCAGCACCCCGCGCCATTTGAAAGAGACCATGGCGCAGCGCATGGCCAAGGTATTCCCCGCGCTCAAGGATGTGCCAATTGACTACGTGTGGGGTGGCTTTGTCGACATCAGCATGAACCGGGCGCCGGATTTCGGCCGCCTGGGCGACAACATTTATTACTTGCAGGGCTTTAGTGGCCACGGGGTGGCGCTGACGGGATTGGCGGGCCAGTTGGTAGCGCAGGCGATAGGCGGTCAGGCCCAGCGCTTTGATCTTTTCAGCCGGCTCAAGCACCGCAATTTCCCCGGTGGCGCCTTGCTGCGCACGCCGAGTCTGGTGCTCGGCACGCTCTACCACCGGTTGCGCGATCATTTTTGATGGCCCGGGCGGTGCACAATGGCCCTTACAGATCCGATAACGAAACAAAGCTGAAAAGCACCAGAAAAAGGGATAAGCGATGTCTGAACAAAAAACCATGAACTTCAACGATTTGGAGCAATGGCTCAATGAACGCCGGGTGACCGAGGTCGAATGCCTGGTGCCCGACTTGACCGGGGTGGCACGGGGAAAGATTTTGCCGCGCGCCAAATTTACCGAGGACCGGGGCATGCGCTTGCCCCAGGCCATCGTGGCCATGGGTGTGACCGGCGAGTTTCCGGAAAGCGGGCCGTATTACGACGTGATAGACCCGACCGACAAGGACATGCAACTGCGCCCGGATCCGTCTTCGGTGCGTATCGTGCCGTGGGCCACGGATCCAACCGCGCAGGTGATCCACGACTGTTTTGACCATGCCGGCAATTTGGTGCCCTTTGCGCCGCGCAGTGTCTTGCGAAAAGTGTGCGACTTGTTCGCGGCCGAGGGCTTGCAGCCCATCGTCGCACCCGAGTTGGAGTTCTATCTGACGGCCCGAAACACCGACCCCAACACCTTGCTGAAGGCGCCCATTGGCCGCAGCGGCCGGGCCGAGACCTCGCGCCAGGCCTACAGCATTGACGCCGTCAATGAGTTTGACCCGCTGTTTGAAGAGATCTACGACTACAGCGACAAGATGGAACTCAACGTGGACACCCTGATCCACGAGGTGGGTGCCGGGCAGATGGAAATTAACTTCTTCCATAACAAGCCGCTCGGTTTGGCGGACGAGGTGTTTTTCTTCAAACGCACGGTGCGCGAGGCGGCGTTGCGCCACGATATGTACGCCACCTTCATGGCCAAGCCGATTGCCGGTGAGCCGGGCAGTGCCATGCATGTGCACCAAAGCCTGGTGGACATTGCCAGCGGACACAATGTTTTCAGCAACCGGGATGGCTCGCCGTCCGAGATGTTTATGCACTACATCGGCGGCCTGCAACGCTACATTCCGGCGGCCATGGTGCTGGTGGCACCCTATGTGAACAGCTACCGACGCCTGAGCCGCAATTCCGCCGCCCCCATCAATATTGAATGGGGATACGACAACCGTACCGTCGGCATCCGTTCCCCGATTTCCAGCCCCGCAGCGCGGCGCGTGGAAAATCGGGTGATAGGCTCTGACGCCAACCCCTATGTAGCCATGGCCATGACCCTGGCCTGCGGCTACCTGGGCATCAAGAACAAGATCATGCCCAAGCCCGAAATGAAGGGCGATGCCTACTTGGCCCCCTATGCCTTGCCCCGAAGCCTGGGCGAAGCGCTGGACTGGCTGCGCCGCGAGTCCGACTTGCACGAGGTGCTGGGCAAGGAATTCATCACCGTCTACTCGGAAATCAAGGAGTTGGAGTTTGACGAGTTCATGAAAGTGATTTCTCCTTGGGAGCGCGAGCACTTGCTGCTCCACGTCTAAGCTCCATCCGCCGTCGTTTTTTTGTTTATTGCCCCCCACGCTTATGACCACAACCACCGTCAATACCCAGCACATCCAAGCCATGGACAGTGCGCACTTTTTGCATCCTTTTACCGACTTCAAAGACCTCAATACCCGGGGCGCGCGGGTCATTACCGAGGCCAAAGACATCTACGTGTGGGACTCGGAGGGGCGGCGCATGCTCGACGCCATGAGCGGTTTGTGGTGCGTCAACGTGGGTTATGGCCGCAAAGAGCTGGCCGATGCCGCACAGGCCCAAATGATGAAACTGCCGTACTACAACAGCTTTTTCCAAACCACCAATGTGCCTGCGGCCACTTTGGCCGCCAAGTTGGCGTCTTTGGCGCCCACGGTGGGTGACCGAAGCTTTGAACACGTGTTTTATTCGTCCAGCGGCAGTGAGAGCAATGACTCCAATGTGCGCATGGTGCGCCGCTATTGGGATTTGCTGGGCCAGCCCGAGCGCAAGGTCATCATCGGCCGCGTCAACGGCTACCACGGCAGCACCATGGCCGGCGCGTCTTTGGGGGGCATGAGCGGCATGCACGCCCAGGGCGATTTGCCGATTCCCAACATCACCCACATCGAGCAACCTTACTATTTTGAAAAAGCCCTGCCAGGCGAGTCCAGCGATGCGTTCGGGATACGGGCTGCGGGGTGGCTGGAGCAGAAAATTCTGGAAATCGGGCCTGAAAAGGTGGCTGCCTTTATTGGGGAACCGGTGCAAGGGGCGGGCGGCGTCATCATCCCGCCAGCCACCTATTGGCCCGAGATCCAACGCATCGTCGACAAGTACGGCATCTTGCTGGTCAGTGATGAAGTCATTTGCGCTTTTGGCCGGGTGGGGCATTGGTTTGCCTACGAGAAATTTGGATACAAGCCCGACTTGGTCACGTTTGCCAAGGCGATCACCAGCGGCTACATCCCTTTGGGCGGTGTCATGGTCGGCAACCGCGTGGCCAAGGTGCTGATCGAGCAGGGCGGTGAGTTCAACCATGGCTATACCTACAGCGGCCACCCGGTCGCCTGTGCCGTGGCGCTGGCCAATCTGGAGATCATGGAGCGTGAAAACCTGGTGGGCCGGGTTCGGGACGATGTCGGCCCCTATTTGGCGCAGCAATTCGCGGGACTGAGCAGCCATCCCCTGGTGGGCGTGGCAGAGACATGCGGCCTGATGGCGGGCCTGGTGTTGGTCAAGGACAAGGCCAGCAAGACGCCGTTTCCCTCCGAGCTGGAGGTGGGCATGCGCTGCCGCGCGCACTGCTTTGCCAACGGACTCATCATGCGCGCCGTGGGCGACCGCATGATCATTGCGCCGCCACTGACGATCACCCACGCGCAGATCGATGAGCTGATGGCGCTGATCCACAAGGTGCTGGATTTGACGCTGGCGGATGCCCGGGCGGCAGCTTGGATGGATTGACTTTTATAATTTTTCGTTGAATGCGCCCCTGGTGCCCGATTTTTCTTCCATCCACCCCATTTCTTCGGAGATCTTCATCATGAACAAATTCGTATTGCCATTCGCCCTGACGGCCTTGGCACTGCTTGCCTGTGGCAAAAAAGAGGAGGTTGCGGCACCGGCCGCCAGCGCCCCAGTTGCGGCGGCGACTTCCGAGGAAAAAGTGCTCAATATCTACAACTGGCCCGACTACATTCCCGAGGGAATGATTGCCGCCTTTGAGAAGGAGACCGGCATCAAGGTCAATTACGACACTTTTGAGACCAACGAGGCGCTCAATGCCAAGCTGGTGGCTGGCAATACGGGCTACGACATTGTCGTGCCCGGTACCGCGTTCAGCCCTGCGCAAGTCGAAGCAGGCTTCTTCCAGCCGCTGGATCGCGCCAAACTGAAGAACTATGGCAACCTGGACGAGGCCATCATGCAGGCCTTGAGCAAAGCCGACCCGGGCAACAAGCACCTGGTACCCTGGGCCTGGGGCTTCACGACCGTGGGTATCAACCGCACCAAGGCTGAAAAAGCGCTGGGTAAGATGCCCATGCCTGAAAACGCTTGGGATTTGGTGTTCAAGCCCGAATACACGTCCAAACTGAAATCTTGCGGCATTGCCTACCTCGACTCGCCCACCGAAATCATGCCGCCCGCGCTGCACTACATCGGCAAAGACGCCTATTCCAACGATCCTGCCGACCACAAGGCGGCGGCTGACATGCTGGGCAAAGTGCGCAAGGACATCCGCATCTT
>CANBQX010000039.1 GCA_947371775.1 Comamonadaceae bacterium | reverse complement strand
GCCGGCTGTGGTCCATCAGGTGCGAGGGCACCACGTTGTGCAAGGCGGTGAACATGCTCTCGATGCGGCCCGGGTACTGTTTTTCCCAGTCGCGCAGCATGTTGCCAATCTGCTTGCGCTGCAGGTTCTCCTGGCTGCCGCACAGGGTGCAAGGGATGATCGGGAACTGGCGGTGCGCGGCCCAGCGCGTCAGGTCTTTTTCGGCCACGTTGGCCAGCGGCCGAATCACGATGTGACCACCATCGTCGCTGACCAGCTTGGGCGGCATGCCCTTGAGCTTGCCGCCAAAAAACATGTTCAGGAAAAAGGTTTGCAGCATGTCATCGCGGTGGTGGCCCAACGCGATCTTGGTCACTTTGAGCTCATCCGCTACCCGGTACAGGATGCCGCGGCGCAGCCGGCTGCACAGGCTGCACATGGTCTTGCCCTCGGGGATCACCTTCTTGACGATGCTGTAGGTGTCCTGCGTTTCGATATGAAACGGCACGCCCAACTCCTTCAAATAGGCCGGCAGGATGTGGTCAGGAAAACCGGGTTGCTTCTGGTCCAGGTTGACTGCAATCAGTTCAAAGTTGACCGGCGCGCGCTGCTGCATTTTGAGCAGCAAGTCCAGCATGGCATAGCTGTCTTTGCCGCCCGACACGCAGACCATGACCCGGTCGCCCTCTTCAATCATGTGGTAGTCCATGATGGCTTGGCCCACCTGGCGGCACAGGCGTTTTTCAAGCTTGTGGTTCTCGTAGGCGGCGCGCTGCGCGGCTTCCTGGGTCTGGGGCGAAGCGCCAGAGGGGGTTTGCAGGCTGGGCGCAGCCAGGTCGGTATCAGTCCAAAGGGCAGTCATGGAGGTCTCGCTCAGGTTTACCACTGTCCGGTTTCGATCCGGATCGCGACTTCACAGTCGTCAAAAATTTCGAGCTTGGCGATCTTCACCCGCACGCCCAAGACGCCCGGCAGCTGCATCAAGCGGTCGGCGAGTTTGCCGATCATGCTTTCCAGCAAATTGACGTGTTCGGCCGTGCATTCGTTGATGATGATCTGGCGCACTTTGCGGTAGTCCAGCACATGGTTGATATCGTCGTCGCGCGGTTGCAGCGGCTGGGTACCCACGTGCAATTCGGCGTCGACCAAAATCGGTTGCGGGGCGGTGAGTTCGGACTCGAGGATGCCCAGGTTGGCCTCAAAGCGCAGGCCGGTCAGGGTCAGGGTTTGGGTGCCGGTGCTTCGTTGCTGCATGCCATGTGCCTTACATCAGGGAAAAATCGCGCTCAAAGCGCATCAGGTGTTGGCCGCCATCCACCAGCAAGGTGGTGCCGGTGATCGATTGGTTCTCCATCGCAAACCGCACGGTGGACGCCACATCGGCGGGCGTGGAGGAGCGCCCCAGGGGTGAGAGCTTGTGCAAGGCGGCAAACTTGTCGTCGCTCAGCAAGTGGCTGGTCAGGGTCAGGCCTGGCGCAACACCCACCACCCGCACCAGTGGGCTCAAGGCCAGCGCTAGCATGGTGGTGGCGGCCTCTAAGGCGGCCTTGGACAGGGTGTAGCTCAAAAAGTCAGGGTTTTGGTTCCACAGCTTTTGGTCCAGCATATTGACCACCACGCCGCTGCAGGCCGCCAGTTGCGTTGGGTCGGGCTGCGCCCGGTTGCGTGCGTCAATGTGCGTGTGCAGCGCCTGCGCCAGCAGAATGGCCGCACCGGCGTTGGCGCGCAGATGTTTGTCCATGGCGGCAAAGCTGAAGCTTGCGGCGTTGTCGTGCTCAAAGGTGGAGGCGCTGTTGACCACCGCGTCCACCGTGCCGAACTGCTCGATCACCGTGGGCAGCAAGTTGCGCACCGCAGCCTCGTTGCTCAAGTTGGCCCGAAAGCAGGCCGCACCGGGCGTGAGCTTGGCGCACTCGGCCGTGGTGCGCGTGGCGTCTTCCACCGAGTCGCGGTAGTGCACGGCCACCCGCCAGCCGCTGGCGGCCAATGTCAGAGCAATCTCGCGACCCAAGCGCTTGGCCCCTCCGGTGACCAGCACACTGGGGCGGTTGGCGTGGGAACTGGGCGCGGGCGGGGCAGACATAAAAGGGGACAATCCGGTAAATCCTGGCGCGGTGCCAGTCTAAGAATCACGATGAGAACCCCTGAGTTTAACGAGCGCCCCCTGATTTCGTCGGGTGTGTGGCCATGAGCGACATCCAGACTGTCAGCGCTGCACTGCAGCAGCACATTGCCGATGCCATTCGCGCCCAAGGCGGATGGATGGGGTTTGATGCCTTCATGGAGAAGGCTTTGTACACGCCGGGCATGGGCTACTACGCTGCCGACCTGCCCAAATTCGGCACCATGCCGGGCGGGGAGGGTGGCGACTCGGGCAGCGACTTTGTCACCGCCCCCGAGATCAGCCCCTTGTTTGGCTACGCCCTGGCGCGCCAGCTGGCGCAAGCCCTGCAAGCCACCGGCACCGACGAGGTGTGGGAATTTGGCGCGGGCACCGGCGCTTTGGCCGAGCAGGTCTTGTCGGCGCTGCAGGAAATGAAGGTGCCACTCGCGCGCTACACCATCGTCGATCTGTCGGGCTCGCTGCGTGGGCGCCAGCAAGTCCGCCTGGCGCCTTGGGGCGACACAGTGCAGTGGGTGAGTGCCTTGCCCGAGCGCATGCACGGCGTGGTGCTGGGCAATGAATTGATTGACGCCATGCCGGTGCAACTGCTGGCGCGGGTGAGCGGCGTGTGGCACGAGCGCGGCGTGGCCCTGTCGCCGGACGCGAGCCAATTGGTTTGGGCGGATCGCATCACCGCTTTGCGCCCGCCCGTCGAGGTGCAGGGTGACCACGATTACCTGACCGAAATCCACCCCCAAAGCGAAGCCTTTGTCCGCACGCTGGCCCAGCGTTTGGAGCGTGGAATGGTGCTGCTCCTGGACTATGGCTTCCCGGAGGCGGAGTACTACCACCCCCAGCGCCACATGGGCACCGTCATGTGCCACCAGGCGCACCAAAGCGACCCCAATCCGCTGGTGCAGGTAGGCCAGAAGGACATTACCGCCCACGTCAACTTCACAGCCCTGGCCCTGGCCGCGCAGGACGCGGACATGGAGGTGCTGGGCTACACCAGCCAGGCCCACTTCTTAATCAACTGTGGGCTCATCGATCTGATGCAGGCCGCCAGCCTGCCGGTGCGCAGTGCCGCGCAGCGGCTGATTCTGGAGCATGAAATGGGCGAACTCTTCAAAGTGATCGCCCTGGGCGCGGGCCCCGTGTGGCAGCCCCTGGGCTTTGTGCACGGCGACAAAACCCACCGCCTGTAAGCCTCTGTAACCGTCTGTAACCGCCTGGTAAATCGGCGCTGGTGCGCGCGGTTAGCATTGGTGCCGTTCACGCTTACTTCGCCCGTTTTACCGAAACCTGCCCATGTCCGCTGCCGCACCGCTCATTCACTTCCCACCGTCCATGGCACCTGTGGCCTGCGTCGATATCGGCGGCACCAAAGTCTCGGTCAGCGTGGCCGACGCCCATGGCGTGCGTGGCAAGTTGGCCGAGCCCACGGCCAAAGTGGGCGACCGGGGCGCATTGGCCGCCCAAATCATTCGCATGGTGGGGCAAAGCTGCGCCAGCGCGGGCGTGTCGCTGACGGACATCGCCGCGGTGGGTGTGGTCTCTTGTGGCCCCTTTGTGATGGCCGATGGGCTGATTGAACTGGCAGCCCCCAATATTTGCGGCGGCATTGCGGGCAAAGCGCGTGGCCTGCCCAACGACTGGCCCACTGCGTATTTGGAAGCGCCGCTGCGCGCGGCTTTTGCCAATGTGCGGGTCGAAAACGACGGCGTGGGTGCGCTGGAGGCAGAGCGCCGTTGGGGCGCACTGCAGGGCATGGACCACTGCGCGTATGTCACCTGGAGCACCGGCATCGGCATGGGTGTCTGCGTTGACGGCCACATCTTGCGCGGCAAAAACGGCAACGCGGGCCACGCGGGACATAGCTTTGTCAGCGACAACCATGACGCCTTGTGCGGCTGCGGCAATGTGGGCGATGTGGAGGCCTTGATTGCCGGCAATGCGATTGCGCGGCGGTTTGCCACGCAGGGCTTTGGCGATGCGGCTGTCTTGCTCGAGGCTGCGCGCTCTGGAAACGCTGAGGCTCTGGCCTTGGTGGATGAGCTGTGCCGCGTCATGGGCCGGGCCATTTACAACATGGTCGTCACCCTGGACTTGCAGCGCGTGAGCATGGGCGGAAGTGTGTTTTGGCACCACCATGATTTTCTCTTGCCCAAAGTGGCAGCCCATGTGCAGGGCAAATTGGCGGCGCTCACCGACGGCGTGGAGATCGTCCCCGCCGGTCTGGGCAATGCGGTGGGCGACTATGCCGCGCTGGCCTTGGTGATGCGTGCCTAGGGAAAGTCCTAGTAGGCAGATATCGATAATTAATTAAAAATTAATTAATCCGAACAGGCGTGGTGCCTGCCCGGATCTCCTCTCCTTGTGGGCTTTCGCCGCAAGGGTTAACCAACTGGAACTCAATATGTTGAAGCTTTCTCATTTGGCCACCGCAGTGGCTTTGGTGGTCGCAGGTACAGCGGCTGTGGCAGGCGAGGTCGAAGTCTTGCACTACTGGACATCTGGCGGCGAAGCCAAATCGGTGGCGGAACTGAAGAAAATCATGCAAGCCAAGGGCAATACATGGAAAGATTTTGCTGTTGCAGGTGGTGGTGGTGACAATGCTGCCACCGTGCTGAAAAGCCGCGTGGTCTCCGGCAATCCGCCCGCAGCCGCCCAAATCAAGGGCCCAGCCATTCAAGAATGGGCTGCTGAAGGCGTGTTGGCCAATCTGGATGCCACCGCAAAAGCGGAAAAATGGGACAGCCTGCTGCCAGGCGTGGTAGCCAATGTGATGAAGTACAAGGGCAGCTACGTTGCCGCACCGGTCAATGTGCACCGCGTGAACTGGATGTGGGCCAATGCGGCCGTTCTGAAAAAAGCCGGTGTCAGTGGCGCGCCCAAGACGTGGGACGAATTCTTTGTCGCCGCTGACAAAGTCAAAAAAGCTGGTTTGATTGCTGTTGCACACGGTGGCCAGAACTGGCAAGACTTCACGACTTTCGAGTCGGTGGTTTTGGGTGTGGGTGGCGCCAAGTTCTACAGTGATGCGCTGGTGAAACTGGACCAAAAAGCGCTGACCAGCGACACCATGAAAAAATCCTTGGAGACTTTCCGCAAGATCAAAGGCTACACGGACGCTGCCGCGCCCGGTCGCGACTGGAACTTGGCCACGGCCATGGTGATCCAAGAAAAAGCCGCGTTCCAATTCATGGGTGACTGGGCCAAGGGCGAGTTCTCGGCAGCTGGCAAGGTTCCCGGCAAAGACTACCTGTGCGCCGCTGCTCCCGGCACCGCCAATGCCTACACCTTCAATGTGGACTCGTTTGCCATGTTCAAGCTGAAAGACGCCGGTGCCCAGAAGGCCCAGGCCGATTTGGCTGCGTCCATCATGGGCGTTGAATTCCAGGAAGTGTTCAACTTGAACAAAGGCTCTATCCCCGTTCGTTTGAACATGGACATGGCCAAGTTTGACGACTGCGCCAAACTCTCTGCCAAAGACTTTGTGGCAACTGCCAAGTCCGGCGGTCTGGTGCCCTCCGTCGCCCACGGTATGGCGATTGCGCCTGCTGCGGAAGGCGCGATCAAGGACGCTGTGAGCCAATTCTGGAACGACGACAAGATCTCTGTCGCCGACGGCGTAGCCAACATCGCCAAGGCAGCCGCCACCAAGTAAGCGGACTTATCCTGCGGCGACTGCCGCAGGACTGTGCGCCGAACCGCCTGCCTCTGCGGAGGTGGGCGGCTTGGTTTTATTGTGCCGGCCGTCGCCTCCATCAAGTCTTGACGGAGGTCTGTGAACCCCGACTCCCGTATGAAATCTTTTGAAAACACCATTCCGAAACTGGTCATAGCACCTGGCTTTGTGCTGGGCTTGGCCTTTATTTACGGCTTCATGGTGTGGAATGGAATTTTGTCCGTGACGGCCTCACGGATGCTGCCCAACTACGATGAGTTCGTCGGCTTGGAGCAGTATGCGCGTCTTTGGGACATGGATCGTTGGTGGCTGGCACTGCGCAACCTGGGAATTTTCAGTGTGCTCTATGTGGGCGGCTCCATGCTGCTGGGCATGGGTTTGGCCATCTTTTTGGACCAGAAAATCCGCTTTGAAGGCCTGCTGCGCACGATTTACCTTTACCCCATGGCACTGTCGTTCATCGTGACCGGCACGGCGTGGAAATGGATTTTGAATCCCAGCCTGGGCTTGGAAAAACTGATGCACGACTTGGGTTGGCTCAGTTTTCATTTCGATTGGCTGGTGCAAAGCGAAACGGCAATTTATTGCGTCGTGATTGCAGGCATTTGGCAGTCGGCAGGCTTTGCCATGGCCTTGTCCTTGGCGGGCTTGCGGGGGATTGACGACAGCATCATCAAAGCCGCACAAATGGACGGTGCCACCTTGCCGCGCATTTACTGGCGCATCATCTTGCCCATTTTACGGCCCGTCGTGTTTTCCACGGTCTTGGTGCTGTCGCACTTGTCGATCAAGAGTTTTGACCTTGTCATGGCGCTGACTGCTGGCGGGCCCGGCTATGCATCGGATGTGCCTGCAACCTTTATGTATGTCATGAGTTTTACCCGCGGGCAGATTGGCCTTGGCGCGGCCAGTGCCACCATGATGCTGGCAACGGTTGCCGCCATTGTGGTGCCCTATTTGTACAGCGAATTGCGCACCAAGGCGCACGCCCACTGACGCGCTCTTCGCCATTGCATTGCCATGAACATCTCCACCATCGCCCGCATCCTGCTGTACGCCGTTTTGCTTTTGGCGGCTTGCTTCTTCCTGGCTCCGCTGTACGTGATGCTTGCCACGTCCTTCAAAGACGCTGCGCAAATCCGCGCGGGCAATTTGCTGAGCCTGCCCACATCCTTGAACCTGGACAGCTGGCGCCTGGCATGGGACAGTGCCTGTACCGGCGTGGATTGCCGAGGGCTCAAACCTTATTTTGTCAACTCGGTGGTCATGGCGGTGCCTGCGGTCCTGATTTCCACCGCCTGGGGCGCGGTGAATGGCTACGTGCTCAGCATGTGGAAGTTCAAAGGCAGTGAGCTCTTGTTTGGCTTCATGCTGTTTGGTGTGTTCATGCCTTTCCAGGTGGTGCTGCTGCCCATGAGCCAGGTGCTTGGCTATCTGGGCCTATCGAGTTCATTGGCCGGGCTGGTATTGGTCCACTGCATCGCCGGATTGGCCGGAACCACCTTGTTTTTCCGCAATTACTATGCCGCGATTCCGCGTGAACTGGTGAACGCCGCCCGCATCGACGGTGCCGGCTTTTGGCGCATTTTCTGGCGAATTGTGTTGCCGCTCTCCACGCCCATTTTGATGGTGACCTTGATTTGGCAGTTCACCAATATCTGGAACGACTTCCTGTTCGGCGTGGCCTTCAGCGGCGCAGACAGCAAGCCCATTACGGTCGGTTTGAACAACATGGCCAACACCTCCAGCAGTGTCAAGAGCTACAACGTGGACATGGCCGCGGCTGTGATCGCCGGGCTGCCGACCATGCTCGTGTATGTGCTGGCAGGTCAGTATTTTGTCAAGGGCCTGACGGCCGGCGCAGTCAAAGGATAGTTGTATGGCAGCCTCTCTTACCATCTCCGGCATTCGCAAAGCATTTGGCAATGGCACCAGTGCCGTCGAAGTGCTCAAGCGCATCGATATTGACGTAGCGCCTGGCGAATTCTTGATTCTTGTGGGCCCCTCCGGTTGCGGCAAGTCCACCTTGCTCAACATCATTGCAGGCTTGGAAGACCCCACCGAGGGGGAAGTGCGCATCGCGGGCAACAACGTGGTCGGCGTGGCTCCCGCCCAGCGGGACATTGCTATGGTGTTTCAGAGCTATGCGCTCTACCCCACCATGACGGTGGCAGACAACATCGGCTTCGCCCTGGAGATGCGCAAGGTACCCAAGCTCCAGCGGCAAGCCCGCATTGCCGAAGTTGCAGCCATGCTGCAAATTTCGCATCTGCTGGACCGCCGCCCCGCGCAACTGTCGGGTGGCCAACGCCAACGCGTGGCCATGGGGCGTGCTTTGGCGCGCGATCCCCAGTTGTTTCTGTTTGACGAGCCGCTCTCCAATTTGGACGCGAAATTGCGTGTGGAGATGCGTGCCGAGATCAAGCGCTTGCACCAGATCGCAGGCATCACCAGTGTGTATGTGACCCACGACCAGATTGAGGCCATGACGCTGGGAAGCCGTATTGCGGTTATGAAAGACGGCGTCTTGCAGCAAATCGGAACGCCCGACGAGATTTACCGCACACCGAGCAACGCCTATGTCGCAGGCTTTATTGGTTCGCCCACGATGAACTTCATTTCGGGGCAATTGCAAGGGGTGGGTGAAAACTCGCGCTTTGTGTTCGCGGGTGGCGCCTTGGATCTCCCAGGACCGGTTGAAGGCAATGTCACTCTGGGCCAGCGGCCCGAGCATGTGCACCTGAGCGACGACGCACCTTGGCGCGGTACTGTCAGCTTGGTGGAACCCACGGGTGCGGACACCTATGTGGTGGTGCAAACCGAGGCGGGTGTCATCACCGTGCGCGCTGCAGCCAATACCAAAATTCAGGTCGGGCAAAACATCGGTTTGACGGTCAACAACCGCCACAACAACTGGTTTCACCCGACCAGCGGCGTGCGGCTGTAGTTTGCACAGACCGGGCGCTGCGCCTCTTACAGGGGCAGCGTCAGACGCACCCGCAGACCCTGCGGAGCCAGTGAGAGAGCCTGCACACTGCCACCGTGCCGCTGTGCGATTTCGGCCACGATCGCCAAGCCCAGCCCGCAACCGCCGGGCATTTCGCTGGCGCGCCAAAAGCGCTCGAACAAGTGGTTGAGGTCGGCGGCAGCGACACCCGGCCCGTTGTCTTCCACCTCCAACACGCAATGGCCAGAGCCAATCGCGCGAACCCTCAGTGTGACGCTGGCGCTGTGTGGGCAGTAGAGCAAGGCGTTGTCGATCAAATTGTTCAGTGCTTCGCGCAGCAGCACGCGGTCCGCGCGCACCTGGAGGTGGTCTTCACCTTCGTAACCCAGGTCAATACCTGCCGCCAGTGCGCGCGGTGTCCACTCTCTCGCGACTTCGCGCGCCAGCGCTGCCACGTCCACGGGCACCGGCGTCACTTCCGCTTCGGTGCGCGCCAGTGACAGCAACTGGTGCACCAGGTGTGCGCTGCGTTGGGCACTTTTGTGCACCTTGTTCAGGCGCGCATGCACGGCGTGCGGTTCGTGTTCTTGCATCGCCATCTCAGTTTGGCTAATCAGCCCGGCCAAGGGCGTGCGCAGTTGGTGGGCGGCATCGTTCAGAAACCGTTTCTCCTGGCTCATGCTGCGGCGCAAAGTGGTTAAGAGTTGGTTCAAGGCCAGCGCCAGCGAGTGCACCTCTTGCGGTGCTTGCGTGAGCTCGATCGGCGTCAACGATGCTGCGTTGCGGTTGGCCAATTGCGCTTCGAGTCTCGCCAAAGGGGACAGACCGCGGCGGATACCGGTGTACATCAACACACCCAGTACCGCGCCCAAAAGCAACAGTGGGAACAATACGTCTTGCACGAGCTCCCGGGCAATCGCTTGCTGCACCGCCAGACTTTTGGCTACTTGGACGCGCATGCGTTGCTCAGTGGGTCCGTCGCCAAATGGCAGTTCGATGGACGCGACCCGCATGGCCTTTCCGTTCAGAATAATTTGGTACAGCACTGGCACATTGTCTGGCTGCTGCGTGGCAGTGCCATCAGGCCCGGGCAGTTGGGTGTTGCCTAACAAAAAGCTACCCGGCGGGGAAGACACCATGTAGGCCAGGCGGTCTTTGGGGTCCTGCTCCAGCACAGCTTGGGCCGCTTTGGGAAAGTCCACCAGCAAACCTGAACCAAGCGGCTTCACCTGGCGGGCCAGTGCGTTGACCGACTGAGTCAGCGATTGATCAATGGTTTTTTCTGCGTAGTTGAGCGCCACGCGAAATGCCAGGAAACCGCCTATCAGCCACAGCAAGAGCTGTGGCAATAAGAGCCACCAGAGCAACTGCCGCTTGAGTGAAAAGCCCGCTGGCGCCAAGCTTGTCACAGCGCAGTTAACTCCAGCATATAGCCCAAGCCCCGAACATTGCGGATCGTGAATTCGCTTCCTTGGAGTTTGCGGCGCAACCGGTGCACGTAAACCTCCAAGGCATTGGAGCTGCTACCTGCGCCGCCCTCAGGAGCTTGGTGTTGCCAGAGCGCCAACACCTCCTCGCGGCTCACCACTTGGCCCAACTGCTTTAGCAAAAGAGTGAGCAGTGACCATTCTCTGTGGGTCAGTTCCATGGCATCGTTGCCTAGCCAGGCGACAGGCAATTGCGGGTCAATGCGCAAGCGGTGCTGCGGTTCATCGTCGTTTTGCAGGTTGCCACCGAAGGCGGGCATGCGCGAGCGCCGCAACATCGCCGCCAGTCGGGCCAAAAGCTCGGCCATCTCAAAAGGTTTGGTCAAATAATCGTCAGCACCTGCGTTGAGACCCTGCACCCGGTCGTCAATGTCATCGCGTGCGGTGAGGATCAGCACGGGCAAGTGGGGCAAGCGCTGGCGGATCCAGCGCAGAACCACAATACCGTCCATGGCCACACCCCGCACCAAGGGAAGGCCCAAATCCAGAACCACACCCTCGATGCGGGTGGCCTCCAGCACTCTGTGTGCCTGGTCACCGTCGCTCACAGCCTCGACGGTGTGACCCGCGTGCATCAGTTGTGCGCACAGACCATCACGCAGCAGTTCGTCATCTTCCACCAAGAGTAGGTGCGCCATCTTCAGAAGTCCTCTTTGGAATCCAGGGCATTTGCGCGGGCCTGTCCCACCGCGCGTGCAATGGCGGGGCCCTGCGCGCCTGCTTGCACGGCGGCTTTCGCCACGGGTTCGGTGTCCACACCGCGCGCTAACTCTAGCGCACGCATCAAGCGCTCACCTTGCGCATAGGCCGCTTCTTCTTGACCCAAACGCCCCCGTGCATCGCATTCGCAGGCCTGCACGATCTGCGCAAAGCGTTGCGGCTTGCGAAAGGCATCGCAGCGCTCCAGCAAGCGCACGGTGGCAGCAGCATCCAAACTGGCACTGCGGTGGATATTGCCGTGCTCGCGCGCCACCACCTCGGCGAGTTCGGCACAATCGCGCGGTATGCGCAGGCGCTGGCACAGGCGCTGGCACAGGCGCTGGATCAGGGCCACGCTGCGCCCCTCATGGCCGATGTGGCGCGGCCACTCGGCCGCAGGCGTGGTGGCCTTGCCCAGGTCGTGCACCAGGCAGGCAAAGCGCACTTCCAGCGCTGCATGCGCGCGCGCGGCAGCATCGACCACCATCATGACGTGCACACCGGTATCTATTTCGGGGTGGTGTTCGGGCGGTTGGGGCACGCCCCACATCGCATGCACTTCGGGTAGCACCACGGCCAGCGCGCCACAGTCGCGCAGCACCGCAAACATGCGCGAGGGCTGGGCTTGCATCAAGCCCTTGGACAGCTCCTGCCACACCCGTTCGGCCACCAGGTGCGCCGCCTCGCCGCTGTGCACCATGGCACGCAGCAAGGCCTGGGTGTCCGGCGCCACGTTGAACTGCGTGAAGCGAGCGGCAAAGCGCGCCAAACGCAGAATGCGCACCGGGTCTTCGGTGAAGGCCGGGCTGGCGTGGCGCAGCAGGCGCGCCGCCAAGTCCTGCTGGCCGCCGCAGGGGTCTACCAGGGTTTGCAGATCGGGCAGGCCACTGCCGTCGGGCATTTCCCGGGCGGCCATGGCGTTGATGCTCAGGTCGCGCCGCGCCAGGTCTTCTTCCAGCGTCACACTGGGGTCGGCGTGCACCACAAAGCCCCGGTAGCCGCTGCCACTCTTGCGCTCGGTGCGGGCCAGGGCATATTCCTCATGGGTTTTCGGATGCAAAAACACCGGGAAGTCCCGCCCCACGGGCACAAAGCCCTGCGCCACCATGCGCTCCGGCGTGGCACCCACCACCACCCAGTCGCGGTCGTGCACCGGCAGACCCAGCAAATGGTCACGCACCGCGCCGCCGACAAGGTAGATCTGCATCGCGGCGTGGGGTCTCAATCAGCGGTGAAGGCGGTAAGGCTCTTCAAAGTCCCGAAAGTCTTTTTCTGCCAAGGCGCCGTCAATCCAGGCCTTCACGCCGGGCAGATTGGACACGCGCTCCACATAGGCGCTGATGGCTTCGGGCACGGGCAGGGCATAGGTTTTGAGCCGCATGCATACCGGCGCAAAGTAGGCATCGGCAATGCTGAATTCGCCAAACAGCAGGGGGCCGCCATGGCGCTGCAGCAGCGCAGTCCACATCTGCACCAGGCGCGCCACATCGGCACGCACCGCCGCGTTGTCGCGCCAGATCAGCGCGCCACGTTCGGGCAAGGAGGCTTCGATGTTCATGGGGCAATTGCCGCGCAGGCCGGTAAAGCCGGAATGCATTTCTGCGCAAATACTGCGGGCATGGGCGCGTGCCGTGGCGTCTTGCGGCCATAGCTGTTTTTCGGGAAAGCGCTCGGCCACCGTCTCGGCAATCGCCAGTGTGTCCCAGACCACCAGCGCGCCGTCTTGCAGCAGCGGCACTTTACCCGTGGGGCTCAGCGAGGCCAATGTTTGTTTGAATCGGGAGTCGGGGCTGAACGAGTCAAAGCGCACCACGACTTCTTCGAATGCAATGCCCGCCTGGGTCAGCAGCACCCAAGGGCGCATCGACCAGGACGAGTAGTTTTTATTGCCGACATACAGCTTGATCATGAAACACCTCCCTTTGAATTTCGAATCATTGCATTCAAGGCAAATCCAGGCCCTGCTCCGGGGTGGCTGCGTCCAGCGGCCCCACCGTTCCCAAACGCGCCTTGATGGATTGCGGCTGGCCGCTGAGCAGCGTCGCGTACAGGGTCGTGTTGGACAGCACTTTTTTGACGTAGTCACGCGTCTCATGAAACGGAATGCTCTCGGCCCAAGCGGCGCCCTCCATGGTGGGACCGCCGCTGGCGCCGCGCCAGGCACGTGGGCGGCTAGGGCCTGCGTTGTAGGCGGCAGCCGCCAGCGGCATGGAGCCGTTAAAGCTGTCAAGCACCAGCTTCAAGTAGCCGGTGCCGATGGCAATATTGGTGTCGCGCTCGCTGAGTTTGGCGGGCGTGAAGTCGGCGAGGCCGATTTTCTTGGCGGTCCATTTGGCGGTGGCGGGCATGACCTGCATCAGTCCGGACGCGCCCACGCCGGACCTGGCGTCCATGATGAAGCGGCTCTCCTGGCGGATCAGGCCATAGACATAGGCCGGATCCAGTCCAATGCTTTGCGCGCGCGCCACTACGGCGGCCTTGAAGGGCATGGGAAAGCGCTGTTCCATATCGATGGCACCTTTGGTGCGCTCGCTGGTGTTGATGCAGCGGTCCCAGACCTCGGCGCGGCAAGCCAGGTCGGCGGCAGCCAACAGGCTGCGGTCGTCCATCCCGCCTTTGAGGTGCAAATTCACGCTGTAGTTCCATTCGCGCACGCCCTCTGCGCGCAAGCCGATGCGAATCGCATACAAGGCGCGCTGCAAGCCGGGGTTTTGTTTGGCGGCTTCTTTTTCTTCAGGTGTTGGCGCAGCAGGATGTGGGGGCAGGGTGCTGCGCTGGCCCAATTCGTC
>CANBQX010000038.1 GCA_947371775.1 Comamonadaceae bacterium | reverse complement strand
AGTGCTGACGACGTTTGCAATTGCTGGCTATTTGAAGTCACCGAACCTTGGGTAGCGCTGGTATCCAGCACGTTTTGAAACATTTTGTAAAAAGCAGCTTTGAGCGT
This sequence comes from Comamonadaceae bacterium, assembly GCA_947371775.1. Lineage (GTDB taxonomy): Bacteria > Pseudomonadota > Gammaproteobacteria > Burkholderiales > Burkholderiaceae_C > Allorhodoferax. The sequence goes on along the minus strand of CANBQX010000038.1, from coordinate 13,705 downwards.
CGCTGGGCTGGTCACTTGGATAAAGTGGTCTGGATCTTGCCCATCCGCCGAAGGCGCGGTCGGCGCTTGTGTGCCCATATAACCACCCCACCGTGCCGCATACCACAAAGGGTGCTGGAGTGTGGGGTTGACGGCGCCATTGACCTGGAATGTGATCGAGCTATTTGGCACGACGCCATCCATGCTAGGTAACTTTTTACAACGATCTGTATTGTAATAAAGGTTGCCATTCGCCGTATCTTTGTCGCAATAACCAGCCCAAAACTTCGTTGCACCTTCGGGAGGTGGCACGTTCAAAAAATAGCTCACATTTTTCAGGCTATTATCTTTGGCGGGATCGATATTGCGATCTTGAACAACCAAATACACGCCATCATGGTTAGTACCCGTGATGATATAACCCATATTTTGGCCGAGAAAAATTCCACGCCCATCATGGTTGTTATCTTCTACATTGACAGTGATATTTGTTCCGTCTGAGGAGATATCATAGTATGCCACGGCATCCATTTCAAAGTCACCTCCAGATGCCTGACTTTCAAAATTGACGTAAACCTGTAAATGGTAGCTGTTAACGCTAGAATCAAGGGATGTAACGTACATTCCTACGATCTGGTTTGTAGCCTGGTAATTGCCTTTTTTCGCCGTGTTGACAATATTTCCGGGCACGGTCATATCGATGGTTTTGGCAAATGGCTGTATGGTCACCGTTTTTCCACCATTCATTGGAACCTGAATCGTTGCATCCGGGCTGGGAAGCATCACAACATAGGTATCGGTTACCGGTATATCTTTTTGATTCACAGTCTGCAAGGCGTGTGTCTTGCCAAAATAGGCAACGCCAGCAGCGTAATAACTCCCTTCGTTCTCGGGATTATTGGGTGCTAAGCCGCGCGCATTCGACAGCTTATCTATTTGCTTGAGGGTGGGGCTGTAATCTAGCGACTGACCCTTCACTTCTCCGATGAATTTCCAAGCGCCTTCGATCCCTTCTACGTGGCCGACTTGATTCGTCATGGCGCTGACATCCAAAGCAGTACCTTTGGCATCTGACAGCGTGGGTGTGTTGCCACTGGCCCATTGGGCACCGGGCAATTGGTCTGAGTCGCCTGAAGTGTAGGGGCTCGACACCACCAATATATTTGGTTTCGCGCACCATTTGGTGGAGTCGGAATACGGGTTGCCCCAAACAGCTTGATCTAAACCAACTTCGGTGTCGTCTGTAGTACTGCCGGTAAACGCGGCTGAGGCGGAACCGGCACCCGCGTAGTAGCGCAGCCCCTCAAACATCATTTCAGCTATGGGGTTACCCCAATCGCCATACAAACCTTCTGGACCGTCTCCTTGGGCATTTCCATATCGATTTTTGTAAACAAAATTATTGGCCCAAAAATCCGGCCCATAATCGGGAACGGTGCCACCCTGCGTGGGGTTGTTAAAGTTTCGAATACGGAGGCTGTCCAGTTGTTTGATGAGGGAATTCACCACATTGCTCCCGGGCACCTTATAGGCAAACCGACCGGTGTTGGCATCTATTTCATCATTAAAATCGCCTATATTCTTTCTTAGCTGACCACCAGACAGGTTCTTGTCGTAACTCCCGGTGAGTAAGCCAAATTTCATGCTTCCATTTTCGCCATAATCATGTAGCACGCCGATTGGCTTGTAATTGAAATTGCCACTAATGAGATCATCATATTTTTTGCATCCATTTATATAATTGGGAAAGACGCACGCCTCCACTTGAACTATGTAATCTGTTGGATAAGCAGGCTGAGGGTTTATATAACCACCTAGATCGTCAATGAGATTTCCATACCCCTCAAAATTTCCAAGGTGTCGAATGGGAGACCATTCATTTACTGTGAACTTTCGCGGATTCCATCCAATCGGGTAGGGGTGGTAATCCAACACGGGCTGCTGTGAAGCCGCCCATTTCCAGACGCGGGAACCCGCATTCAAAACAACGCGCATAACGGGAGGATAGTCACTGCAATTTTTAAGCGTAGAACAACTCTTCCCTAAGTCTGGTGTGTTCTGGACCCAAAAACTAGACTTATCACCCCCTGGCATCGCATGGTCTGGTTGAATTTGGCGTGTCACGGCTTTGCCATCCGCATCAAAACCAAGCGCTTTGACACCGTTGGGTTGATAATCTCTGACCACAGTGCTGGTTAAATTGCCAAAAAAATGTCGGGTTGCAACACCGTTGTGGTCAGGCGCAGGCAGCTGAAAGGGCGTGTATTTCCTGATGTCGTAGTGATTGTCCGCAATGGATGTGTATTCTTTCGCCCAGGTATGTCCGTCTTGCGGTATATAAGCGCGACGCAGCAGCGTGTTGGGCCTGGTTCCCTGCGCGTTTCCATCCTTGACGCGGTAACCTCCATACAATGCCACACGCATGGCGTCAATCCGGCTGGTAGTAACATAATTTAACCAATTTCCACTCCAAAGCGCACTCGGACTTTGGTTACATCCGCCGGGGTAGTTTGCTGCTGGTTCAGTAAGTGGAATGGCGCTTGCTTCTGGGGAAAAATAATCGGTCAGTTGGTTTTTGGTACTGTCATTTCCGCCATTGTATTTATAGCAATAAGCCGAATTAAACAGGCCTATATATTCAAAGTCCGGTTTGAAATTAAAGGTAATCGTGCCTGTTCCATCCAAATCCGTCATGTCGTTGTAGGCACCAAAGAACAAGCTGTGGTCTCGTGCCATGGTGAGCAATACCAAGGGCGCAGTGCTCTGGCTCACATGCACCGGCTGGACGGTTTCAGGGGATACCCCCAGCACTGGACTTGCTGATGCAACTGAGGCAATACTGAAAAGGGCCACAGCAAAGAATTGCTTCATCACGTTCAGCAAAGCAGAAATCTGACCATAGTTACGATGAGACATAGTCCAGCATCCTCCATTCAATGGAAATTTAAGGTCGCGCCAAAAAGTCACTCTGTAAAATCACCACCGCGCGATTGGTGTTTTGGTTGGTGCGAGCTGTAATTCGGTATAGCGAACAGTCGAATTTATCGCCCGGGTCTTGGGTGCAAGGAAATCCTTTCCCTAGAAACTCGATGAAATACTGTTGCTGCAAGTTAGCCGAAAGATTGGAGTCGGCGTCAAGCGCAGAACTGCTGGGGCTCGCTGGTACTTTCGAAGTCACTGTCACCCAAGACGCGAAATTCGGATCGGCCCATCGGGGCGTGCAGCTGGATGTCGGCTGTGAGCACAAACCCAGGTTTGGAGTGCATGGCGAAGAATCGCTGCCATTGGCGTCGCAGGTTCCGCCTGCATAGTTGCCATTGAGGGTCCCTGTTCCCGTACCCGACGCGGCCTGGAAATGGGGGTTTTGCTGCACCTTCGTGAGCGACTCTGCCAGCGCAATGCCTTCGGCCAGACGCAGGGTTCTTTCCGCGGACTGCATGGCCAGGTTGCGGTCAAATTGGTTGGCGGCCATGCGCTCTTGGAGCGTCAAAGTTCGAACGGCCGCAATACCCAATAGAGTGACCAGCACAATCATGATCAATACCACGATCAGGGCGATGCCATGTTGCTTGCGCAACGGGAATGGATACTGTGTCCTCATGGCTGCAAACGCCGACGAATCCCGACCGTCAATGGGAGCGTGTAAGTAAACACCGAAGGTCCACCTCCGGTGGGGTTGATCTTGTCCGCGCTATTCAAGGTCAAAGCGATTTGCACCGCGATTACCGTTCCCCAATCCTTCACATTGACATTGGCAGCGGTCAGGTACGTTGCGTCCAGTTTTGGTGTGCCGCTTATGTCAGCAGGGAGGTACTTGATTTGCAAATCGCTCACGCCGGAGACCATTTCGTCGTTGTCTGTGATGCCGGTTTTGTTTAAGGTAATTCGCCTTAAAGCGTTGGAAGAAATTCCCCCTCCCACATACCAAAGATGGATGGTGAGTGGGCTGAGCATTCCACCGGCGTCGATGGCTTTCTTCATCGCTGCACCGCTGTCGCTGTATGTCACGCTGGTCGTCGTGAGGCTTTGAACTTCAAAAGTAAAGAGTTGCGTGCCGTCACACGCAACCACCCAATCGCCTGCTTTAAAGCCGTGCGCCGTGGCCGTATTAATGGTTCCGGTAGGGCCCGTTGTGTGGGACGAAATGCGAACAGGACTGCTGCCAGCACTGGCACTCCAGACCAAAAGTGAGTCAGTGGCAGGGCTCGTCACCTGGGCTGTACCTGAGGCTGCAGACGGGCTTAACAGTGAAACCCCCGGGGTGTCCGAAGCGCCCATGGCATTGCCCAGCAGGCCTTTGTCCCATCCGGCCCAGGTCAGTGACGCGGGGCTTGACAGCAAATTGATGCTGGTCATCGCGCCACCGCACGTGGAGTTTCCAGCCTCGCGAATGTCACGGGCCAGTAGCTCTGCGGCAAAGCGCGCGTTTTCCTCGACCCTTGCAACATTCTCTACCGTGGCAAAGGAGTTGCGGTTGGCCAGGTAAATGGAGGCGGCACCAACGACGATAAACAGCCCCAACGTAAGGGCCACCATCAGCTCCACCAATGAGACGCCCCGCTGCGTGCGCGCAGTACCGACACCAGGGGCGCGACGTACTAGGCTCTTCACAGTCGCCCCACCAGCTGAATGGTTTGCTGCGTCAGTCCGCCCATAGCGCGGCTGTCGTCCCAGTAAATGTTGATGGTGCACATGCCCGGTGCGGCGCTGTTGGCGTCTGCGCAGGTGATGTCGGCACATGTGGTACGTGATTGGCCCAATGCAGTTTTCAGGGTGTTAAACCAACGGTTCAAGTCGTCTTTGATCAAAGTGTTGTCTGTGACAGGTACATCGCAAGTACCCGCGGCCAGGTTGTACGGATGCGAGGGATCTATTGCCCACGCCTTGTTCGCCCGCATTACCTCAAGGATGTTGCCGGCCAAAATAGAGGCCGTGGTTCGCTGCAAGCTGCTTTGCGTTGCCTTGACCGCACGTACTTGCAGGGCGGAGTAGCCAAGCAGCCCTACGGAGAGCAAGAGCACGGCAACCATGACCTCAATCAGGGCTACGCCCTGCTGTTTGCCTGTCACCATCCGACGATCTGGCATAAGCCGCCTGCTTGAAAAACCTGAAAATCGAGGGAATACATACCGTTGTTCTTTTTCTACCAGAATTCAATTCGTTACCAATGTTTGCAACTGTGGTTACTATAACCAAAAACGCTAAAACAGGTTGCGCATAATGTGCCTGTGTTGCTCTGCTGTTTCAGGTCGGAGCCGGTTCAACAACGGGGCTGAAATCACCCCAAGATATTGAATACCATCCGCCCATGTCATTGCTACTCACCCTGATGTTCGTACTTGCCTACCTTGCCATTGCGCTGGAGGGGCCGCTAAAAATCAACAAATCCGCGACAGCACTGCTGGGAGCGGGTCTGCTTTGGACGGTTTATGCCCTCATGGTGGGTGATGCCGCCCAGGTGAATACCCAATTGAGCGAGTCGCTGGTGGGCACCGCGCAAATCGTGTTTTTCTTGATCGCGGCCATGGCCATCGTGGAAGTGATTGATGCACACGACGGCTTTGAGGTGCTCACTACGGCCATTCAAACCCGCAAGGTATCGACCCTGATGTGGCTGGTGGGCGTGTTTACTTTTTTCCTCAGCGCTATTTTGGACAACCTGACCACGACCATCGTGATGTTGTCCTTGATGCGGCGCTTGTTGGCCCAGCGCCAGGATCGCATCACGTTTGCCGGTTTGATTGTGATTGCCGCCAACGCCGGGGGTGCCTGGACGCCCATTGGCGACGTCACCACCACCATGCTGTGGATAGGCGGCCAGGTGACCACGCTGGCCATCATGCAAGGCGTTTTTCTGGCCTCGATGGTGAATTTGCTGGTGCCGCTCGCTGCGGCCACCTGGATGGCCGGTGACCGTGACATTGTGTCGCCGCCCAAAGCCGACCCCAGCGATGGGCTGCCCACCACAGCACTGGAGCGCACCGTCGTGCTGGTGGTGGGACTGGCCACATTGGTGCTGGTGCCGGTGTTCAAAGCGCTCACCCACCTCCCCCCGTTTTTGGGCATTTTGTTGGGGCTGGGGGTTTTGTGGATGGTGGCGGACCTGATGCACCGGCATAAGGACGACACGCAAAAGCAACACCTGACGCTGGTGAGCGCGCTTGCGCGCATTGACATGGGCTCCATCGTGTTCTTCATCGGCATTTTGCTGGCAGTGGCCGTTCTGGAGCACAGCCACGTGCTGCCTGCCCTCGCCCGCTGGTTGGATGCCACGGTGGGGCGCCTAGACCTGATCGTGCTGGTGATTGGCCTGGCCAGCGCCGTCGTAGACAACGTGCCCCTGGTGGCGGCGTCCATGGGCATGTATGACCTGGCGAAGTACCCGGCAGACCACTTTTTGTGGGAATTCATGGCCTATTGCGCGGGCACGGGCGGCTCGATTTTGATCATCGGCTCGGCATCCGGCGTGGCGGCCATGGGGCTGGAGCGCATCGACTTTATGGTGTACCTGCGCAAAACCAGCGCCCTGGCCTTGGCGGGCTACCTTGCTGGCGCGCTGGTCTATTTGGCCCAGTACCACGGCTTGCATTGAATTCCTGGCGACCCTGGGCTTTCCCGAGGACGGTGCGGTGAAATTCGTGGCCATTCGAGGTTACGCTTGGAGCCCTGAAAAACCATAAAAACGATTTCTATGTCGGATTGGAAAAAAACCATGAATTTCCTACTTTCCTTGTCCAAACGCATTGACCGCTTGAGCGAGTGGATGGGTCGCTGGGTGGCCTGGCTAGTGCTGGCGGCCGTGCTGATCAGTACTGGCAACGCCATCATGCGCAAAGCCTTCAACATGAGCTCGAACGCCTTCCTGGAGGTGCAGTGGTATTTGTTTGCCGCAGTGTTTTTACTGGCCTCGGGTTACACCTTGCTGCGTCAGGAACATGTGAAGATCGATGTGGTTTCCGGGCGCTTCTCCAAGCGCACGCAAATCTGGATCGACATCGTGGGCATTTGCGTGTTTTTGCTGCCCTTCACTTACATGATCACGAAACTGGCCATGCCGCTGGTGATCAACGCCTTTGTAACGCAAGAAATGTCGTCCAACGCCGGAGGGTTGATTCGCTGGCCGGTGTTTGCCTTGTTGCCCGCAGGCATGCTGCTGCTGGCCTTGCAAGCGGTGTCAGAGCTGATCAAACGCATTGCGTTTTTGCAAGGTCTGGTGCCCGACCCGAGCAAGAAGCTAGGGGCCAAAACGCCTGAACAGGAGTTTGCCGAGTTCTTGCTCGAAAAAGAGGTGGCTGCACGTGAAGCCGCCCAACTGGGAGCCCAACAATGACCGAGTTTCTGACCGCCAATATGGCGCCCATCATGTTCGGGTCGCTGATCCTGTTTTTGCTGTTCGGCTATGCAGTGGCGTTTTCATTGGCCGCCTGCGGCTTGTTTTTTGGCGTGGTCGCAATTCAGCTTGGCATGATCCAGCCGACCTTTTTGCAAAGCTTGCCCCTGCGCATGTTCGGCATCATGCAAAACGACACGCTCCTGGCCATCCCTTTTTTCACGTTCATGGGATTGATTCTGGAGCGCTCCGGCATGGCCGAAGACCTGCTGGACACGATTGGCCAACTGTTTGGGCCGATTCGCGGTGGACTGGCCTACGCGGTGATTTTTGTCGGCGCAATGCTGGCGGCTACCACCGGCGTCGTGGCCGCCTCGGTCATTTCGATGGGGCTGATTTCTCTGCCCATCATGCTGCGCTATGGCTACGACCGGCGGGTGGCTGGTGGCGTGATTGCCGCCTCGGGCACATTGGCACAAATTATTCCCCCATCGCTGGTGCTGATTGTCCTGGCGGACCAACTGGGCAAGAGTGTGGGTGATTTGTACAAAGGCGCATTTGTGCCAGGCTTTGTGCTCACCGGCCTCTATGTGGGCTACATCCTGGTCTTGAGCATTGTGCGGCCGCACTGGGTGCCCGCCCTGCCCCCGGAGGCGCGCACGATTCGCGAAAGCGATGGCCGCTCAGGCCTGCGCTCTCTTGCATTCTTGGTGCTCGGCGCAACCCTGTGCGCAGTCGTGTTCGCCCACCTGCGGCCGCAAAGCACGCCCACCGATGAACTCATCGTCACATCGCTGTGTGTGGGCGTCGGCGTCGCGTTCGGGCTGGCGGTGATCAACCGCCTCAGTGGCCTGAACCTGCTCTCAAATATGGCGCAGCGGGTGACCTTTGTGATGATCCCCCCCTTGGCCCTGATCTTTCTGGTGCTGGGAACCATCTTTTTAGGCATCGCCACGCCGACCGAAGGTGGCGCCATGGGCGCCGTGGGCGCCTTGGTGATGGCGCTGGTGCGCAAGCGCATTGACTTGCCGCTGATCCGCCAGGCCATGGATTCGACCATGAAACTCTCCAGCTTTGTGATTTGTATTTTGCTGGGCGCGACCGTGTTCAGTCTCGCGTTTCAAGGCGTTGATGGCTCTAAGTGGGTGGAGCACTTGCTCACAGGTCTACCCGGTGGGCAACTGGGCTTTTTGATCGTTGTGAATATTTTGGTGTTTGTGCTGGCGTTTTTCCTGGACTTCTTTGAACTGGCCTTCATCATCATTCCCTTGATCGGCCCCGTGGCAGAAAAACTGGGTATTGACCTGGTGTGGTTTGGCGTGCTCCTGGCTGTGAACATGCAAACCTCTTTCATGCATCCGCCGTTTGGTTTTGCCCTGTTCTACCTGCGCAGCGTCGCGCCACACGAAGACTATGTGGACAAAGTCACCAAGAAGCCGATCAAAAAAATCACCATCGAGCAGATTTACTGGGGCGCGGTGCCCTTTGTGGTCATCCAGGTGCTGATGGTGGGCATGATCATCGCCTTCCCGACACTGGTGTCGAGTGGTCTGGGCCAAGAGGCTACGATCGACGCGGACAAGGTGTTCGAGCAAATGCAGACCGACGCCAAACAAGTGTCCGACGACAAAGCCGCTGCACAGGCGGCGTCACCCGAGGGCACCGAAGAAAAAGAAGATCCCATGAAACGCTTGATGGAGTCCATGAAGGACGACCAGGCCAAAAAGCCCTGACGGTTTCGATCCCGGTTCGGTCATAAAAAAACCCCGCTTTGGCGGGGTTTTTCATGATCGCAAAGCCTGTTAGAACTTTTGGCGCTGCATGAATTCGTCCATCGGACCTTCTGCAACGCTGAACCAGAGATTGCTTTCTTTGCGGAACGCAGCGTAGTCCGAGAAAATCTTCTTCCACGCAGGGTTCGTGTCGTTCATCTCGGTATAGACCTCGTTGGACGCTTTGAACGCTGCAGCAATGATGTCCTTGTTAAAGGTATGCAACTTCGCGCCCTGGCTGAGCAGCGTTTTGAGCGCTGGCATATTGCGTGCGTCGTACTTGGCCTGCATGTCAACGTGGGCAAAAGCAGACGCAGCCTCGACGATCGCCTTGTACTCGTTGGGCAATGCGTCAAACGCTTTTTGGTTGATGTACAGGGAGAGCTGAGGGCCCACTTCCCAGAAGCCAGGTGCGTAGTACTGCGGCGCCACCTTGTGGAAGCCCAGCTTCAGGTCGTCATAGGGGCCGACCCACTCGGCTGCGTCAATCGTGCCTTTTTCCAGGGCTTGGTAAATCTCACCACCAGGAATGTTAGAGGGCACCACGCCCAAACGCTCCAAGACCTTGCCCGCAAAGCCGCCGCAGCGGAACTTCAGGCCCTTGAGGTCGGCGACCGAATTGATTTCTTTACGGAACCAGCCACCCATTTGCGTGCCTGTGTTGCCCATGGGAAAGTTGACGATGCCGACCTTGGCGTAGTGTTCACGCAGCAGCTTGAGGCCGTTGCCTTCGAACATCCACGCCGTCATTTGGCGGCTGTTCAGGCCAAAGGGCACCGCGCAATCCAGTGCGTAGGTCGGGTCTTTGCCAAAGAAGTAGTACGGCGCGGTATGCGCCATCTCGACCGTAGCGTTGGACACGCCGTCGAGCACGCCAAACGCAGGCATCAATTCGCCCGCAGCGTGGGTGGTAATCGTGAACTTCCCACCGCTCAATTCGCCCACTTTTTTGGCGAAGACCTCTGCGGTGCCAAACAAGGTATCCAAGGACTTGGGAAAGCTCGAGGCCAAACGCCAGCGCATCGTGGATTGCGCGTGTACCGCTGGCGCCATGCCCGCAGCCAACACGCTTGCGAGGCCCGCTTTTTTGATAATTGAACGACGATCCATAGGAGTACTCCGTTAAGTGTGAAATGTTCCGCTTGCCAGCTGGCTGGGGGGCAACCCGGCCAACCTTTGCGCCCGCCCATTGTAGGAAGACCGCCCAGAGCGCCAGAGGGGGGTTTTCCCTTGGCGCGGGAACCCAGGCTACAGCCCGAAATGGGCGCGGATGGATGCCTCGATGCCCGCAGCATCCAGGCCTTGCAGCGCCATCAGCTTGACCGGATCCCCATGCTCGATAAACACGTCCGGCAGTCCCAACTGCAGTACCGGGGCGGTCACGTGGGCCTGCTGCAAGGCTTCCATGACGGCACTGCCAGCGCCGCCCATGCGGGCGCCGTCTTCCACCGTCACGATGCAGGCATGCGTTTTGGCAACTTCCAGCAGCAAGTCCACATCCAGGGGCTTGGCCCAGCGCATATTGACCACGGTGGCGTCCAAGGCTTCGGCGGCGACCAAAGCGCTTTGCAGCAAGGTGCCAAACGCCAGAATCGCAATGCCTTGTCCCTGGCGGCGAATTTCCCCCTTGCCATAGGGCAGGCCTTCCAGACCGGGCCGGGTGGCCACGCCTGCACCACTGCCGCGCGGATAGCGCACGGCCACCGGGTGGTTTTGTGCAAAGGCGGTGCTCAGCAATTGGCGGCATTCGCTCTCGTCGGCCGGGCAGGCAATGGCCATATGGGGGATGCATCGCAAAAACGCGATGTCATAGGCCCCGGCATGGGTCGCGCCGTCTGCCCCGACCAGCCCAGCGCGGTCCAGCGCAAAAACCACTGGCAGGTTTTGAATCGCCACGTCGTGGATCAGCTGGTCGTAGGCCCGCTGCAAAAAGGTGGAGTAAATGGCAACCACAGGTTTCAGCCCCTCGGTGGCCAAACCGGCCGCAAACGTCACCGCGTGCTGCTCGGCGATACCGACGTCGAAATAACGATTGGGGAACCGCTTCTCAAATTCCACCAAGCCCGAACCCTCGCGCATGGCCGGGGTAATGGCCACCAAACGCGCGTCCTGCGCCGCTGTGTCACACAGCCACTGGCCAAATACCTGGGTGAACGTCGGCGGCGCCACCCCCGTGGGCTTTTGCAGGCCCACGGCAGGGTCAAACTTTCCGGGGCCGTGGTAGGCCACCGGGTCGGCCTCGGCCTGGGCATAACCTTGGCCTTTTTTGGTAACGACATGCAAAAACTGCGGGCCCGTCAGGTGCCGGATGTTTTCTAAAGTGGGAATCAGCGATTCCAGATCGTGGCCGTCAATCGGGCCGATGTAGTTAAAGCCAAACTGCTCAAACAAGGTGGCGGGCACGACCAGGCCTTTGGCATGTTCTTCAAATCGCTTGGCCAATTCAAACAAGGTGGGCGCGCCTTTGAGCACGCTCTTGCCCATACTCTTGGCTTTGGCATAAAACTGCCCACTCATGAGCTGTGCCAAATAGCGGTTGAGCGCGCCTACCGGTGGGCTGATGCTCATCTCGTTGTCGTTGAGAATCACCAGCAGTTTGCAGTCTTCGACCCCCGCGTTGTTCAGTGCCTCAAACGCCATGCCAGCGGTCAGCGCGCCGTCGCCAATCACCGCCACGCTGTAGCGCTCGTCGCCCTTGATCTTGGCGGCCATGGCCATGCCCAAAGCGGCTGAAATCGAGGTGCTCGAATGCGCGGTACCAAAGGTGTCAAATTCGCTCTCGGTGCGCTGCGGGAACCCACTCAGGCCGCCCAGCTGGCGCAGTGTCGCCATGCGTTCGCGCCGACCCGTCAGGATCTTGTGGGGATACGTTTGGTGGCCCACGTCCCACACGATCCGGTCTTTGGGCGTATCAAACACATAGTGCAAAGCGACAGTGAGCTCCACCGTGCCGAGATTGGAGCTCAGGTGTCCGCCGGTTTTGGCCACACTGTGCAGCACAAAAGTACGCAACTCGTCCGCCAATGCTCGCAAGTCGGATCGCGGCAAGCGTCGCAGATCCGCGGGGCTTTGAATACCCTGCAACAGGGGTGCGCGGGCAGGAGTGGATTGGGGCATGGGAAGTGCGAACTCTTCAGAAAATTTCAATGGATGCGCGGCATTGTCAGTGTAATCAGTGGCTGCGCTGAACCACCAGATTGGCCAGCCCTGCCAGGGCCGTGGTATGGGCCAAACCGCTGGCCCGCAAAGCGCTGTGGGCCTGAACCAACAAGTCTCTGGCCAATTGCCGACTGGCCTCCAGGCCCAAGAGCGACACATAGGTCGGTTTGTCGTTGTCTGCGTCTTTGCCTGCCGTTTTACCCAGGGCGGCGGAATCGGCCGTGACGTCGAGTACATCGTCCACCACCTGAAAGGCCAAGCCAATCGCCTGTCCATAAGCGGCCAAGGCCAGCTGCACAGACTCGCTGGCCTGCCCACACACGGCACCGAGCATCACACTGGCTTGCAAGAGTGCGCCGGTTTTGAGCTGGTGCATATGGCGCAGCTCGGGCTCCGTCAGGGCGAGCCCGACACTGGCAAGGTCAATGGCCTGGCCACCTGCCATGCCGGTGCTGCCAGCAGCCCGCGACAGCACGGCGCACAAACGCCCTTGCACCGCGTGTGGAACGCTTCCGTCGTCGGGCGTGAGCAACTCAAAGGCCAGTGCCTGCAAGGCGTCACCCGCCAGCAGTGCGCCTGCTTCGCCAAATTTCACATGCACCGTGGGTTTGCCACGGCGCAAAACATCGTTGTCCATGCAGGGCATGTCGTCGTGCACCAGGGAGTAGGCGTGAATCAGTTCAACAGCGCAGGCCGCCCGCAGGGCCGCGACGTCTGCTTGGGTCGGTGCAGCGGGCGCGACCGCTTCATAGGCTGCGAGCACCAACAAAGGCCGCAGGCGCTTGCCCCCATCCAACACCGCGTAGCGCATGGCTTGCACCAAGCCGGTTGGCGCACCCCAGCCAAGCTGTGGCACGGATGCGTCGGTGACCCAGGCCTCCAGCGCGGCTTCCACCGTCAGCAGCTTGGCCGCCATCCAGGCGGCCAGAGACCCTTGCATCGATCCGCTCACGCGTTTTTCCAGGGCTTGAGCACCCCGTTGTCCAGCACTTTGATTTGGTTTTCGACCGCTTCAAGTTTGTCGCGGCACAGCTGCAACAGGGCCGCGCCGCGCTCGTAGCTGGCCAGCAACTGATCCAAGGGCAAATCCCCCGACTCCATGCGCTGCACCAGGGCTTCGAGTTCCTGCATGGCCTGCTCGTAGTGCGCGGGCAAGGGTGCGCTTGAATTCGCGGACGGGGATGGATGGGCCTTGGGCATGGTGGGTGCCGCTTGGTAGCAAGCAGCGGGGTGTCAAAGTGGGCTGGATTTTATGCCAGCCCACCTCCCGAAATGCCCTTGGAGCGCGCGGTACAATGCAAGCCCTTCGCTACCGGTTAGCCGCACAGGTTGGCCGGGCTTTTTTTTGGGCGCCTTTGGCGCATTCTCCCTGTGGGGAGTCTTTAGGTCAGGTTCCTATGTCTGATTTAAGTCTTCAACTGCAGCAGGCTTTAAGCCAACTACCAGTTTCAAGCTACTTTGACCC
>CANBQX010000037.1 GCA_947371775.1 Comamonadaceae bacterium | reverse complement strand
TGTGACGCGGCGCAAAGCCCCCGAAAAAGCTGAGCATCTCGACGCGCCCTGCGGCGCGTGATCCCCTTACTCTGACTTGAACAAGGCCGCGACGCGGCGTTTGGGCTTGATGTTGGCCGAAATACGCGCACCGGTGCGGGGTGCGGACTCCCAGGACGGTGCCACTTCGGGCGCCACGCTGGGCTCATACGGTTTGTCAAAAAACGGGTCGCGCGGCGCTGCGGGGGGCCGGGTGTAGTCGCGCCGGGGTGCGCGCTCGTCACGCGCAGGGCGGGCAAACTGGCCTTCGTGCGCCACGTCGCGCACACTGCCTTGGCTACGCGGGGGGCGACGGGAGTCGTCTTGCGTGCCTTCGCTGTACATGCGCCGGCCATCGTTGATGCGGCCTTGGGCGCGGATGTCGGGCAGGTTCTCGTCGAACTCCACGGCTTCGAGCTCGATCTTGACCTTGATCAGTTTCTCGATGTCGGCCACCAGGCGCGCATCGTTCTTGCCACCCACAAAGCTCACCGCCAGGCCGGAGGCGCCCGCGCGGCCGGTGCGGCCGATGCGGTGCACATAGTCTTCGGCGTTGAAGGGCAGATCAAAATTGAACACGGCGGGAACGTCCTTGATGTCCAGGCCGCGTGCTGCCACGTCGGTGCAGACCAGCAAGTCGACTTCGCCGCTCTTGAAGGATTCCAATGCTTTGAGGCGCTCGTCCTGGCTTTTGTCGCCGTGCAGGGCCGCAGTTTTCAGGCCTTCGCGCTCCAACGAGCGCGCCAGACGGGCGCAACCGAGCTTGCTATTCACAAACACAAAGGCCTGTTTCATGCCGCGCGTGGTGAGCACATGGTGCAGCGCACGGCGCTTGTCGTCTTCGCCCACGCTGTAGAAATGCTGCTCCACAGTCGATGCGGTGGCGTTGGAACGCGCCACTTCGATGGTGACCGGGTCTTGCAAATAGCTGCCGGCCAGGCGCTTGATCTCGGGCGAGAACGTCGCCGAGAACAACAGCGTGGTGCGCTGCTTGGGCAAATAGCTCAGGATGCGCTGCAGATCGGGCAAAAAGCCGATGTCCAGCATGCGGTCGGCCTCGTCGAGCACCACGTACTCCACTTGGTTGAGCACCGCGTTTTTGGCCTCGATATGGTCTAGCAGGCGCCCTGGCGTGGCCACCAAGACTTCCACGCCTTTTTTCAGCTCAAGGGTCTGGGGCTTCATGTCCATGCCGCCAAACACCACCGCGCTGCGCAGGTTGGTGTATTTGCCGTAGAGCTTGACCTGTTCTGCCACCTGCACGGCCAACTCGCGGGTCGGCAGGAGCACCAGCGCGCGCACCGGATGGCGGGCGGGGGAGGTGGACGCGTTTTCGTGTTTGAGCATGCGCTGCAGCAGGGGCAGTGCGAAAGCGGCGGTTTTGCCGGTGCCGGTTTGGGCGGCGCCCATCACGTCTTTGCCGGTGAGCACCACGGGAATCGCCTGCGCCTGGATCGGCGTCATGGTCTCGTAGCCCATTTCGGCCACAGCGCGCGCCAAGGGGGCAGAGAGCTGCAATTGGGAGAAGGCCATCACGCCGGCGTCGGTGCCGGAGGCCAAAGAATCAGTGGCAGTGGGGAGCGTGTTTTCAGGGGTCAAGTCGGGCATGCATAGCAAAAATGGTTGCTATCCATCCGATAGCAGGTCGTCCCCGGAAGGCGGGGAACAAACAACATTATCCCCGATGCACGCAATATCAGGTTTTGGGCAGGGTCACGCCGGTTTGACCCTGGTATTTGCCACCGCGGTCTTTGTAGCTGGTCTCGCAGACTTCGTCGCTCTCAAAAAACAGCACCTGGGCACAGCCCTCGCCCGCGTAAATCTTGGCAGGCAGCGGCGTGGTGTTGGAAAACTCCAAGGTCACATAGCCCTCCCACTCGGGCTCGAAGGGGGTGACGTTGACGATGATGCCGCAGCGCGCATAGGTGGATTTGCCCAGGCAAATCGTCAACACGTTGCGCGGAATGCGGAAGTACTCCATGGTGCGCGCCAGTGCAAAGCTGTTAGGCGGGATGATGCAGACGTCGTCGTTGAAGTCGACAAAACTCTTTTCATCAAAGTTCTTCGGGTCGACCACGGTGCTGTGGATGTTGGTGAACACCTTGAACTCGGGCGCGCAGCGAATGTCGTAGCCATAGCTGCTGGTGCCGTAGGAGATGATCTTGCGACCCTCCACCTGGCGCACCTGGCCGGGCTCAAAGGGCTCGATCATGCCGGTGGATTCGGCCATGCGGCGTATCCATTTGTCGCTCTTGATGCTCATGGGGTGGGTTCCTTGTAATCGAGAAGAATTGTACGTAGCAGCGTGGGCGCGCCCATCAGGCCTTGGCAATCACGGTGCGTTCCACCACGCGGTCGTCGCCCAGCACAATGAGCGAGAACAGCAGTTCGTCCAGCGAGCCGCACAGCGCCGTCTTGCGCGCCAGCAGCGGTGTGGCCTGGGGGTTGAGCACGATGAAGTCCGCTTCGCAGCCGGGCAGCAGATTGCCCACCACGCCCTGCAAACCCAGGGCCTGTGCAGCGCCCGCGGTGTGTTGCCACCAGAGCTGGCGGGGGGTGAGCGACAGGCCGGTCTTGGTATGGCCCTCGCGCCCCACGTAATAGGCCGCCAGCATGGTGTGAAAGGGGCTGAAGCTGGTGCCGCCGCCCACGTCGCTGGCCAGGCCGTAGCCAAAGCCCACGCGGTCAGCACCCGCATAGTCAAAAAAGCCGCTGCCCAAAAACAAATTGCTGGTCGGGCTGATGGCAGCCACGGCACCGCTCTCGCGCATCAGGGCGCGGTCGGCGTCATCAAAGTGGATGCAGTGCGCATAGACCGAGCGCGGGCGCAGCAGGCCGAAGTCGGCATAAGTGGCGAGGTAACTGGACGAATTCGGAAACAGCTCACGGGCCCAAGCGATTTCGTCTTTGTTTTCGGCCACATGGCTTTGAATCCAGACGTCGGGGTAGCGCGCCGCCAAGGCGCCCGCGCCGCGCAGCTGGGCGTCGGTGGACGTGGGTGCAAAGCGCGGGGTGATGGCGTAGCCCAAGCGGTCCTGGCCATGCCAGCGGTGGATCAGCGCCTCCGACGCGATGATGCTTTGCTCGGCAGCGCTGGTGCCCGGCCCGGGCTGGTTCAGCAAGGCGGCAGGCGCATGGCGGTCCATCAGGCACAGCCCCGTGATCAAGCGCATGTGGCGCGCTTGGGCCTGGGCAAAAAGGGCGTCGACCGACGCACTGTGCGAGGTGGCAAACGCCAGCGCGGTGGTCACCCCGTTGCGCAGCAACTCCTCCACAAAAAACGTGGCGGCGTCGGCAGCGTATGCGGGGTCGGCAAAGCGCTGCTCTTCGGGAAAGGTGTAGTTCTCCAGCCACGGCAGCAAGCCCGCGGCGGGTGAGCCGATGACATGGGTTTGCGGGAAATGCACGTGCAGATCCACAAACCCTGGCGCGATGATGCGCCCCGGCAGGTGTTCCACCGCGAGCTGGCTGTACTGCTGCGACAGGGCGCGCCAACTGCCGATGGCTTGCACCACCTGCTGACCGTGGGCGTCAGAACCGACCACCAGCAGGCCGTCTTCTTCAAAACGGATGCCTTCGGGCCCTTGGGTCGGGTCGGCAAACCAGAGCAGGCTGGCGCGGTAGGCGCGCTGCATCAGTGGCGCTCCAGGGTGCAGCCGTCACCCACCGAGTCGCGCCAGACCCGCACCCGCTGCAAGCCCGCAAAGTGCGGCTCCAGGGCCTGCCAAATGAAGGAACACAGGTTTTCTAAAGTGGCCGGGCCCAGGCCGGGGACGTCGTCGAGCATGCGGTGGTCCAGCTGGGGGCGCAGTTGCTCCACCTGCTGGCGCACCAGCCCCAGGTCCACCACCATGCCGGTGACCGGGTCGCGCGGGCCTTGGACGCTGACTTCGGCATGGTAGGTGTGGCCATGCACGCGCAAGCTGCCTTCGCGCTCGATGTCACGCTTCAAGGTATGGGCGGCGTCAAAAAAGAACTTTTGGCTGACGCAAAAGCGCGCAGTGGCTGGGGCGGTGCTCATCGGATTCCTGTCATTTTGTGGGTCTGCAGGCTGAGCTTCCACACCGGCTGCGCCAGGCACAGCGCAATGCACGCCGCGGTGTTGTGGGTGCGAAAGACATCGTCCAGGGGCTGCAAATGGTGGTGCTCAAACGGCAGCGCTTGCATGGCCTGCAACTCGTCGGCCTGAAAGCCTGCCTGCGGCCACACGACCTTGAGCTCCTGGCCCTGGCGCTGCACCCAGGGCGCGCCGGCCTTGGGGCTGACGCAAATCCAGTCAATGCCCGCCGGGGCGGCCAGGCTGCCGTTGGTCTCCACGGCAATTTTGAAACCCTGGGCGTGCAGAGCGTCTACCAAAGCGTCGTCCACTTGGAGCAGTGGTTCGCCACCCGTCAGCACCACGAAGCGGTGGCTGGTATCGCCTTGCGGCCACAGGGCGGCGATTTGCGCAGCCAAGGCCTGGGCTGTGTCAAAGCGACCGCCCAAGGTGCCGTCGGTGCCCACAAAATCGGTATCGCAAAACTGGCAAATGGCGCTTGCGCGGTCCTGCTCGCGGCCGGACCACAAATTGCAGCCCGCAAACCGGCAAAACACCGCCGGGCGACCGGCATTGGCGCCCTCGCCTTGCAAGGTGTAGAAAATTTCTTTGACCTGGTAGCTCATGGCGCTGTCCGCGACAGTGCGGCGCACCACTGAAAGTTACCCGGGAATTCGTGCAGGGCCGAAGAAGAGGCGACGGCCGTCGCAGCGAGGTTTTTGTACATGGTAGTCCTCTACATGGCCCGGAAAAATAAAGGCCTCAGCGCGCCGAACCCGCCTCTGAAGCAGGGCAGATTTTACAAGCCATTGACCGTGAGCCAATGGTTGGCAAACCGCAGGTGCTACGATCCCAGCCGCGTTCTGCACCAGAGACAGCTTGACCCACTCCTTTTCACCTTTCATTGGCATGACCCGCCCGCAGCAAGCAAGTTCCGACGATCTCGATCCCAGCCGCTTTGGGGTTGAATGGCCGACCTGGTTGCTGATCGTGGCGGTCTACGGAAGTTGGCTGGCAGCCTTGGCTTGGTATGCGCAGGGTGGCTCCTGGGGCGCCTTGGCCGCCCTGGCGGTGATCGCGGCATGGCACATGAGCTTGCAGCATGAGCTGGTGCACAACCACCCCACGCGACGCGCCTGGCTCAACCGCTGGCTGGGGCTTTTGCCCCTGGCGGTGTGGTATCCGTTTGACATTTACCGCGACAGCCACTTGGCGCACCACAAAGACGAGTTGCTGACCTACCCTGGCCAGGACCCCGAGAGCAACTACCTGGATCCTTCCGACTATTGGACGCACAGTGCGCCGATGCGAGCGCTGCTGGTGGCACAGCGTACGGCGCTGGGACGGTTTTTTCTCACACCCGCATTTGCCGTGTTTCACCTGCTCTGGCCGCTGCGCAATGCAGCGTATTGGCGCACGCCGGCCCTGCGTTGGACCTGGCTGCAACACCTGGGCTTGCTGGCGCTCATGCTATGGGCGGTGCACGCCTGGACCGGCATGTCGCCTTGGATTTACTTGCTGGGGGTGGCCTACCCGGGATTGGGTCTGGCACTGCTGCGCTCCTTGTACGAGCACCGTCCCGCAAAAGTGCCGGCGCACCGCATTGTGGTCAATGAAGCCGCCTTGCCCTGGCGTCTTTTGTACCTGAACAACAACTACCACGCAGTGCACCATGCGCACCCCGGCCTGCCGTGGTACGCCATTCCTCAGGCGTATGCGGCGCAGCGCGAGGCCTATGTGCAAGGCACGGGAGGCTACCTGGTGCCGGGCTATGTGGGGCTCTTTGTGCGCCACGCCTTCAAGCCCATCGACCACCCGGCCCAAGAGACGCGTCCCGCGACCCCTGCCAGCCCTTCGCACGCCGCGCCTGCGCCATGACGCAAGGTCTGGCTTCTTTGCCGATGTACCTGGCGAACAAAGACGCGGTGAGCGCTTTGTGGGCCATGCTGCGCCAGCGCCTCCAGGCGGCGGGCATCACGCGATTGGCGACAGACCTGACCTGGCCGCAGGACTACCACGCCCATTGGC
Source organism: Comamonadaceae bacterium (assembly GCA_947371775.1). Lineage (GTDB taxonomy): Bacteria > Pseudomonadota > Gammaproteobacteria > Burkholderiales > Burkholderiaceae_C > Allorhodoferax. Next base: position 8,495 of record CANBQX010000037.1, on the reverse strand, counting down.
TGGAAGGCGATTTGCTGCTCAGCCAAAGCTGCGGTTACCCGTTCACGGACGACTTGGCTGGCAAGGTGCAGCTCGTCGGATGTTTTGCGTACGACGCACCGCAATGCGATGGCATCAGCTGCGCCAGCGTGCTGGTCGCACGCCAGGAGCATGCCCACCTGACGCCCATCGAATTTCGGGGAATGCGGGCGGCCTTTAATGCGCCGAACTCGCAATCGGGCTACAACGCGTTTCGCGCCTGGGCGGCACCGATGGCACTGGCGGGCCGCTTCTTTGCCAGCGCAATCGAGACGGGGGGTCACAGTGCTTCCGTGCAAGCGGTACGCGCCGGTCTGGCAGATTTGGCGTCCATTGATTGCGTGACCTATGCGGCGCTGGGGCGCTACACGCCACAGGCGACCGAGGGTTTGTGCATCGTGGGAACCACACCGGCCTACCCCGGCCTGCCTTTGATCACCTCCAACACCACAACGGCCTCTGACATTGCGATATTGCAAGCGGCGCTGCGTTCAGTGTTGGCCAGCGATGAGGCTGTGCCCACTTTGCAGGCGCTGGGCATTGTCGGGTTTGAAACGCCCAGCCCTGCCGTCTACCAACGCTGTGTAGCAATGCGCCAGTTCGCCCAAACCGTGGGCTACCCGACGCTGGCGTGAGAGCTACTGGCTAAGAAGCCAATCCACAAACATCTGTTCGCCCTGGCGCACATTGGCTTGCCAGTCCTTGGCGGAGTCCGCATTGGCGTCATCGGACACAAACTTCAGCGCACGCCAGGCCATGTTTTGCCGGGCGCACACGCTGGCCACCGCGTACAGCTCCATGTCCACCAACTGCACGCCACGCGACGCAAACCACGGATCCGGCGCCGTTACAAAGCTGTCGCCCGTGCCGCAAACGACTCCCTCGCGACCCGAGTGCAAGGTGTGCCCACCCTCCTGAAAAGGCGTTGCGCCTCGCGGGGCCAGCGGCTCGGCGTTCATGTCGCGTTGCAACACGCTGGCCACCTCGACCAAGCCCGCCGGGCACGGCGCGACCCGGCCCGCAGAGCCAAAGTTAATGACCAGACTGGGGGAATGCTCGCGCAGGGCCTGCAGGGTGGCATAGGCCGCGTTGACCTTCCCCACCCCCGTGTAGCAGACCTTCGCGCGGCCTTGCAACAGGGACGCGTCGAGCTCCTGGGGCAGAGCGACCAGAACGAGAACAGAGCTTGGTATCGGTTTTGACATGGTGAAGCGGGTTTCTGGCAAGAAGCTGCGCCAACGCAAACCGCTCGCGTTGACACAGGTCAAGCATGGTACGCCCTGGCATCCCACAATGGCCTCATGGATCTCTCGCAGTCAACCGAAGGGCGACGCCTGTTGGGCGTGGCCGATGCATTTTTTCACCGTTACTTGCTTGCCCACAACCCGGCCTGGCACCAAAGCGTAGCGCTGGGGGTTTATCCACCGCCCTTTCTGGAAGACCTCAAGGCCTTGGCCCAAGACGAAGGTCTTTGGAACCTTTTTTTGCCCCGGTTGCAGCCCGATGAGCCGGGCACCCGCCTGTGCAATCTCGACTACGCGCCCATCGCAGAACTCCTGGGCCGCCTGCCGTGGGCGTCGGAAGTTTTTAACTGCAGCGCGCCCGACACCGGGAACATGGAACTGCTGCACCAATTCGGCAGCGACGCACAAAAAGTGCAATGGCTTCAACCCTTGATGAAGGGAACCATACGCTCGGCGTTTGCGATGTCGGAGCCTGACGTGGCCTCGTCCGACCCTACCAATTTGCAAACTGAAGTGGCCGTCGATGGCGACGCACTGGTGCTCAACGGCCGCAAATGGTTTATCACCGGCGCGGCGCATCCCCAGTGCCAGTTGCTGATCGTGATGTGCCGCCACGCGAATCAAGAACCGACCTCGTCCGACGAACGCGCCATGCCAGACGCGCGGCATCACCGGCACAGCATGGTGTTGGTGCCCATGACCACGCCGGGGGTGGAGGTGATCCGCAATATCTCGGTGCTAAACCACCTCGCACCCGAAGGACATTGCGAAATTCGACTGCGCGAAGTGCGCGTACCGCGCGACCATGTGTTGGGCCATTGGGGAGAGGGATTTGCCATGGCACAAGCGCGTTTGGGCCCGGGTCGGGTGCACCACTGCATGCGCACCATCGGCCAGTGCGAGTTGGCACTGCAACTGGCTTGCGAGCGCGTGCTGGAGCGCCAAGCGTTTGGCAGGCGTCTGTCGGACTTTGCCAATGTGCAGGACTGGATCGCAGACTCCCGCATCGAGATCACCCAGGCGCGCTTGCTGGTACTGCAACTGGCCTGGCGGCTAGACCATGAACCAGAAGCCATCGATCAAATCAAGTCCGACACGGCCGCAGTCAAAGTGGTGGCGGCACGCTTGCAGACGCGGGTGGTGGAACGCGCGATTCAAATCTTTGGCGCCATGGGACTCTCACCTGACACGCCTTTGGCCGACTTCTGGTCCTGGGGCCGCGCCATGCACCTCATGGACGGACCGGACGAGGTGCATTTGCGTACCGTGGCGCGCCAGGAACTCAAGGCGGCTAATGGCCGTGCCGGTCAAGGTGCAAGCTACTTCACGACGCCGGAGCAACGCACAGCACCACCGCGCATCCGCTAGCCCATCAGTCGTTGGCGTTCGCCCACAAAAAAGGCCGCTCGAAAGCGGCCTTTTTTAGTATCAAACGGAAGAATTACTTCGCGCCTGGCACCTTGCCTTCAACGCCTTTGACGTAGAAGTTCACGCCGCTGAGGAACTTGTCGTCAGCCACTTCGCCCTTCTTCAACAGGGTTTTGCCGGCGTTGTCCACCAGAGGGCCCTTCCAAATGGCGAAGCTGCCGTCCTTGAGACCAGCCTTCACTTCGTCCACTTTGGCTTTGGTTTCAGCGGGCACGTCTTCGGCGATGGACACCAGGTCAATCGCGCCTTCTTTCACGCCCCACCACACGCCACCGGTGGTCCAAGTGCCTTCCAAAGCGTCTTTGGTGGCCTTGATGTAGTACGGAGTCCAGTTGATCACGCTAGACGCCAAGTGGGCTTTGGGGCCGTAGGCGGTCATGTCGGAATCCCAGCCAAAGGCGCGCTTGCCCTTGTCCTGCGCGGTTTTGAGCACTGCGGGAGAGTCGGTGTTCTGGAACAGAACGTCGGCACCGCCGTTGATCAAGCTGGTAGCGGCTTCGGTTTCCTTTGGTGGGTTGAACCATTCGTTCACCCACACCACTTTGGTCTTGACCTTGGGGTTGCTGCTTTGCGCGCCCAGCGTGAAGCTGTTGATGTTGCGGATCACTTCAGGAATTGGCACCGAAGCGACCACACCCAGGGTGCCGGTCTTGCTCATCTTGCCAGCGATCACGCCCGCCATGTACGCGCCTTCATAGGTGCGGCTGTCGTACGTGCGCATGTTCTCAGAGGACTTGTAACCGGTTGCGTGCTCAAAATGCACGTCCTTGAAGTCTGGAGCCACTTTGAGCATGGTTTCCATGTAGCCAAAGGTGGTACCGAAAATCAGCTTGTTGCCTTGGCTGGCCATGTCACGAATCACGCGCTCTGCGTCAGCGGACTCGGGCACGTTTTCCACGAAGCTGGTAACAATCTTGTCGCCAAATTCTTTTTCAAGTGCCTTGCGCGCGTTGTCATGTGCAAACGTCCAACCGCCGTCGCCCACGGGGCCGACATACGCGAAGGCGATTTTGAGCGGCTCAGGCTTTGCGGGCGCGGGTGCGGCCGCCGAAGCGGGGGCTGCAGCTGGCGCTGCCGCCTCTTCCTTTTTTCCGCAACCCACCAGGGCGGCAGCCGCTAAGGCGGTCAGTGCTGCAAGCTTGAGCAGCGAACGTTTTTGCACATCTGTCATTTCAATTCCTTTTTGAAAATTAAAGCCAAGGTAAAAATCAGGATCCAGGGTAAAACGGTTTGCCGATGGATGCAGGCATATTAATCCGAATCCACGCCGGATTTCGCGAAATCAGCGCCAAAACCACAATGGTGGCGACATAAGGCAACATGCTCAAGAATTGGCTGGGCACATCGACCCCTATGCCCTGCAAGTGAAACTGCAGCATGGTCACCCCGCCGAACAAATATGCGCCAAGAAGCACGCGCCCAGGGCGCCATGTGGCAAAGGTGGTGAGCGCCAGTGCAATCCAGCCTTTGCCCGCGACCATACCTTCCACCCAGAGCGGCGTGTAAATAATCGAGATGTAGGCCCCCGCCAGTCCGCACAGCGTGCCACCGGCCACCACAGCGCCCAGACGGATCCAACGCACGGGGTAGCCCAAAGAATGCGCCGACTCCGGCCGCTCCCCCACGCTGCGCAGTACCAAGCCCGCACGGGTGCGGTACAGCCACCAGACCAAGGCCGCCGCCAACAGCACGGTCAGGTACACCACGGGGTGGTGCCTGAACAGCGCAGGCCCCACAAGGGGAATGTCTGACAGGCCGGGAATCGCAAAACTAGGGCGTTCGGGCATTTTTTCCTGCACATAGCTCACACCGGCAAACGCGGAAAAACCAGCGCCGAACAGGCTGAGCGCCAGCCCCGTGGCGTATTGGTTGGTGTTGAGCCAAATTACCAGCACACCAAACACGGCGGCCATGAACGCCCCGGCCGCCATGCCCGCGACAAAGCCCAGGCTGTCGCTACCGGTGTGTACCACGGTGGCAAAACCAGCAATCGCGGCACACAGCATCATGCCTTCGGCACCCAGGTTGACGATTCCAGCCTTTTCATTGATCAAGAGGCCCAGCGAGGCCAGAGCCAACACCGTGCCCGCATTCAGCGTGGCGGCGATTAACAGCGCATAGGTTTCCATGGTGCAAAAATTCCTTAAGGCTTGGCCGCTGCGTTGGCTTGGCGCACCAGGCGGTAGTTGACCAAGGTGTCACAAGCCAGCAAGGTGAACAAAAGCAGGCCTTGGAACACGCCGGTGAGTGACTTGGGCAAGCCCATGCGGCTCTGTGCGAGCTCACCGCCGATGTAAAACATGCTCATCAGCAGGCTCGAAAACACCAAACCCACGGGGTGCAGCCGCCCGACATAGGCCACGATGATGGCGGCAAAGCCGTAGCCTGCGGGCACATAGGGCGTCAGTTGCCCGATGGGCCCGGCGACCTCCAGACCCCCTGCCAAACCAGCAAACCCGCCGGAGACCAGGAGTGCCGTCCACAGCGCTTGGCGCGATGAAAAACCCGCGTAGCGGGCCGCCGCAGGCGCCAAACCGCCCACTTGCTGGGCAAAGCCCGCGCGGGTGCGAAACAAAAACACCCAGACGCCGGCAACGCCGAGCAAGGCAAACAGCACGCCAATGCTCATGCGCGACCCCGAAAACAACTTGGGGATGCGTGTGACCGCTTCAAAGTTCTGGGTTTGAGGAAAGTTGTAGCCCTGCGGGTCTTTCCAGGGGCCGGACACCAAATAGCCCAGCAGCTGCACGGCCACGTAGACCAGCATCAGGCTGACCAGAATTTCGTTGGCGTTGAAACGGTCGCGCAACAAAGCCGTGATCGCGGCCCACACCATGCCACCCAGCACACCCGCCAAAATCACCAGCACCACGATGCCGCTGCCGGTCGTTTTGTCCGCCATCAAGGCCACGCCGCTGGCGGCCACCGCGCCCAAAATGTACTGGCCCTCGGCTCCAATGTTCCAAACGTTGGAGCGGAATGACACCGCCAGCCCCAGCGAAATCAACAACAGCGGGGTGGCCTTGACCACCAACTCACCCAAGGCATAAGCGGTTTTGATGGGCTCCCAAAAAAAGACCTGCAGCCCACGTACCGGGTCTTTGCCTAGGAGCTTGAAGAGCACGACGCCGATCAAGACGGTCAGCGCCAGCGCCAGCACCGGCGAGCCATAGGTCCACAGCCGCGAGGCCTGGGGTCGAACCTGGAGTTTCCAAGACATCATGCTGCGCTCCACAAACCGCTCATCCACTCACCCACCTTCTCCAGGGTCGTTTGGGCTGCAGCCACCGAGGGCGACAACTTGCCATGGGCAATCACATGCAGGCGATCGCACACCTCAAACAGTTCTTCAATTTCTTCACTGACTACCAACACGGCGCACCCGGCGTCACGCAATGCCAGGATCGCCGAACGAATCTGCGCCGCCGCGCCCACATCCACACCCCAGGTGGGCTGCGAGACGATGAACAGACTGGGCTGCGCGTCAATTTCGCGGCCCACGATGAATTTTTGCAAGTTCCCGCCGGAGAGCGACCGCGCCGCAGCACCCGGCCCATTGGCCTTGACGCCAAAGCGCTCAATGATGCGCTGGGCTTGCGCCTCCAGTACATCCAAGCTCAGCCACCCGCCAAAAAACCCCGGCGCGGCAATCGCATCGTTGCGTGTCAGCAGCAGGTTTTGCGCCAGACTCAAGGTGGGCACGGCGCCACGCCCCAGGCGTTCCTCAGGCACGAAATGCAAACCCAGTTTGCGCCGCGCCCCCGGATGCAGCGCCGACACGTCGTGGGCGCCCATGCGGATGCTGCCTGCAGGCGCACGGCAGTCTTCGCCCGACAAGGCGTACAGCAGCTCTTTTTGCCCGTTGCCCGAGACGCCGGCAATGCCGACCACCTCCCCGGCGCGCACATGCAAGTCAATCGAATCCAAATCCACGCCGAACTGCTCTTCGCGCGGCAGGCTCAAGCGTTGGACCGCCAGGCGAACCTCGCCCGGCGTGCGGGGGTTGTGTACGAGATTGGGCGGTTCGCTGCCGATCATCAGGCGCGACAACGACGCATTGGTCTCTTTGGCCGGGTTGCACACGCCGGTCACCTTGCCGCCGCGCAGCACGGTGCACGCTGTGCACAGGGCGCGAATTTCATGCAGCTTGTGGCTGATGTACAAAATACTGCAGCCCTCGGCCGCCAGCTGACGCAGCACCACAAACAATTTCTCCACCGCTTGGGGGGTGAGCACCGAGGTCGGTTCATCCAGAATCAACAACTGCGGGTTGGTGAGCAGGGCGCGGATGATCTCCACACGCTGCATTTCGCCCACGCCCAGGGTGTGTACCGGTCGCGCGGGGTCAATATCGAGACCGTAGCGTGCCGCTTTTTCTTGGATGCCATCGGTCACTTCTTGCAAACTGATGCTCTTATCCAGTCCGAGCCAGACGTTTTCAGCCACGGTGATGGTGTCAAACAGGTTGAAATGCTGGAACACCATGCTGATGCCCAAAGCCCGTGCCTCGTTCGGATTGCGGATTTGGGTCAGCTGCCCGTTGAAAGCCATTTGCCCGGCGTCGGGCTTGACCGATCCGTAGATGATCTTCATCAATGTGGATTTACCAGCACCGTTTTCGCCAAGCACCGCATGGATTTGGCCGGGCAAGACGGTGAGCGTTACATCACTGTTGGCGACCACGCCGGGATAGGCTTTGGTAATGCCGGAGAGTTGAAGGCGGGGGGCGTTCATGCGGTTATTTCAGAAAAAGTCGCAGCGGTGAGTTATCAAATTGGAATGTATGCGTATGCTAACGGCTTAGACATGGCGATCTCGACCTGATTTACCCTTGCACCATATTGATGCAAAAAGGACCTTTTGAATGGACTCTCAAGCAATTTGCAAGCCGGTACGCTTTCTCAAGGGCGGCCAGGTGCACACACTCACGCAAGTCACGCCTACGCGAACACTGCTAGAGATGCTGCGCGAAGATTTGCACCTGACCGGCACCAAGGAAGGTTGCGGCGAGGGCGACTGCGGTGCCTGCACCGTGGTGGTGGGCGAATTGCAAGATGGCAAGCTGCAAACCCGCGCCGTCAACAGCTGCATCAAACTGGCGCATTCCGTCGACGGGATGGCGCTGTGGACAGTAGAAGACCTGGCCGCGCCAGACGGAAAGCTGCACCCAGCCCAAGCGGCCATGGCAGAGTGCCACGGTTCCCCATGCGGTTTTTGCACCCCCGGCTTTGTCATGAGCCTGGCGGCCTTGTCAGAGCAGCACCCCCCGCGTGCCATCGACCGCGATCTTGCGTCCCAGGCACTGTCGGGCAATTTGTGCCGCTGCACGGGCTACCGTCCCATTCTGGACGCCGCGGTGGCCATGGCACAGATGCCGCGCCAGCGCCTGGACACACCCTCTGTGCGCAGCGGGCTCAAAGCCCTGGCCCAGGTCGCACAGGCCGAAAACCAGGCGCTTGCGTCCCATCCCGCCAAGTCCAAGCCCGCGCGGTCGCCCTATGCCGCCCCGACCGAGCTCTCCACGCTGCTGGCCCTGCGCAAAGCACACCCCGAGGCGCAAGTGGTTGCAGGCTGCACCGATGTGGGACTGTGGATTACCAAGCAGCACCGCGACTTTGCGCAGGTGCTGGACGTCACCCGCGTGAGCGAGCTGCGCCAGATAGACGACTACCCGCACCACATTGCCATCGGCTCTGCCGTCAACCTGAGTGAGGCCTTTGCCGCGCTGGTCGCGCAGCGCCCTGCGCTCCAAAGTTTTGCCCAGCGCTTTGCCGGATTGCCCGTGCGCAATGCGGGCACTTTGGG
>CANBQX010000036.1 GCA_947371775.1 Comamonadaceae bacterium | reverse complement strand
TTGCAGCGCCTGCATGGCATGGGCGAGGGCGTGTACCGCGAAGTGCTCAAAAATCCAAACGTGGCCTGCCGCGTTTATGCCCCGGTAGGCGCACACAAAGACCTGCTGGCCTACCTGGTGCGCCGCTTGTTGGAAAACGGCGCCAACTCGTCGTTTGTGCACCAGTTGGCGGACGAATCGGTGGGCCTGGATGATCTGCTGGTGTCACCCCTCTGGCTGGAGCCCCAGCCCTCCTTGCCACTGCCCGCCGATTTGCTGGGTGCACCGCAAGGCGGGCGCTTGAACAGCGCGGGGCTGGATTTGACAGTCAGCGCCATGCGCGACCCCTTGTTGGCGGCCCTTGGCAATGTGCAAGTGGCCCCGGTACCGGAAGCCACCGCCGACAGCGTGGCAGCGGCGCTCAATGCAGCCCAGGCCGTCTATCCGGCTTGGAGCACCACACCGGTGGCAGAGCGTGCGCGCATCTTGCGCAGCGCTGCGGACAGCCTGCAAGCGCAGCAAAGCGCCTTGTGCGCTTTGCTGGTGAAAGAAGCCTTCAAAACCTGGGGCGACGCGGTGGCCGAGGTGCGCGAGGCCATCGACTTCATGCGCTACTACGCTGACGAGGCCGAGCGCATCATGCAGCCCATCAGCATGCCCCTGGTACATGGCGCGTCATTGGTGGCGGGTAGCCGCCCATCGTTGGGCATCACCGGTGAAACCAACACCCTCACACTGACTGCGCGCGGCGTCTGGGTATGTATCAGCCCCTGGAACTTTCCGCTGGCGATTTTCATGGGCCAGGTCGCCGCCGCACTGGCCACCGGCAACACGGTGCTGGCCAAACCCGCGGAGCAAACCCCCGCCATTGCAGCGATGGCCGTGCGCTTGCTGCACGCGGCGGGTGTTCCTGAACATGCGCTGCAACTGCTGCATGGCCCGGGTGAAACCGTGGGCGCAGCGCTGGTGGCCCACACCGGCGTAGCAGGTGTGGTGTTTACCGGCTCGACCTCGGTTGCCAAAACCATACAACGCGCACTGGCCGCCAAAGACGGCCCCATCGTTCCGTTGATTGCCGAGACCGGCGGCATCAACGCCATGGTGGTGGACTCCAGCGCACTGCCCGAACAGGTGGTGGACGCCGCGGTACTCAGCGCTTTTCGCTCAGCAGGCCAGCGCTGCTCGGCATTGCGGCTGCTGTGCGTGCACGAAGAAATCGCCGACGGCGTGATCGAGATGCTGCGCGGCGCGGTCCAGGAATTGCGCCTGGGCGACCCCGCGGATCTGGCCACCGATGTGGGGCCGGTGATTGACCGCGAGGCCTATGACACCCTGCAAGACCACATCACGCGCTTGCACATGCAGCACCGTCTGTTGATAGGCCCTGGCGCGGCCAAGTCCGCCACCGCCCATTCCATGGCCAACCTGGTAGCACCGCACGCTTTTGAAGTGGCGCATATTGCAAACCTGAATGCCGAAATTTTTGGCCCGGTGTTACAAATCGTTCGCTGGAGCGGTGATCCTGCCGCGGTGATCGCGCACATCAACGCGCTGGGTTACGGCCTAACCCTCGGCATTCAAACCCGCATCGACAGCCGCGCGCTGGCGCTGGCGCAGGCCGCGCACATCGGCAATGTGTACATCAACCGCAACATGATTGGTGCGGTGGTGGGTGTGCAAGCGTTTGGTGGCGAAGGGCTCAGCGGCACCGGGCCCAAAGCGGGGGGCCCGCACTACCTGTACCGTTTTTGCGCCGAGCGCACGGTGACCGTCAACACCACGGCTGCCGGGGGCAACGTGGCATTGCTGGCCTAGCGCGTCACGATCGGAAACAGGCCGTTGGCCTTGTCCAGCAAACCAAAGAAGCGCACCAGATCGACCTTGCTTCCTTTGACCTGCAAGTCATCGCTCAACAGCGTGTCTTTCACCCCGGCGGTGCCTGCGATCATCTTGACAAAAATCGGCTTGGTCAGCACCAGGGTGGCGTGGGCGTCTTGGGCCTGGCCGGGCTTGAAGTGAAGCACGGCGTTTTCTAACCACAGCTGAAAACTTTCTTTTTGGTCGGTCAGCACCAGGTTGATCTTGAGGTCTTTGCCCGCGGCGGCCGGTCCGTCCAAGCTGGCGGCCATGGCCTCCAAAAAGCGCTCTGTGGGGGTTTGTAACAAGAGGTCAATGACCAGGGCTTTGGACACCCCTCTGGCGGGCGGTCCGTTGCGCAACTCCTGGGCGCCGGTGAGGTAGGCATTGCGCCAGGTAGAGGCCTCTGCGGCATAAGCCATTTGCTCGTAGGTTTGCGCCAGCAGCGCCTTGGCGGACTTGCTGGACGGGTCGCCCATGACCACGTGGTTCAGCAACTCCGCAGCCCAGCGGTAGTCGCCTTTGTCATAAGCCCCTTGGGCGGCTGCCACGGCCTTGTCCGCACCGCCCAGCAGCTCCAGATAGCGCTTTCCCACGTCCGCAGGCGCCAACGGGTTGAGGTGCGCGGGGTTGCCGTCGTAAAAGCCCATGTAGAACTGGTACACCGCCTTCACGTTGTGGCGCAGATCGCCGTAGTAGCCACGCGCGCTGAAGTAGTCGCTCAGTGAGGCAGGCAGTTGCACTTTGTCGGCAATCTCATTGGGCGTGTAGCCCGCATTGATCAAGCGCACGGTTTGGTCGTGGGTGTATTTGTAGACATCACGGTGCTTGGTAATGAACTCCTGAATGCGCGCATTGCCCCACAACGGCCAGTGGTGCGAACCGATCAGCACCTCTACCTGGCGGGTTTGCTCCAGCGCCTGCTCCATGTAGTTGGCCCAGCGCAAGGCATCGCGCACTTTTGCGCCGCGAATGGGCAGCAGGTTGTGCATGGTGTGCGAGAGGTTCTCTGCACCGTCGTACAGCTTTTTGTCGGGAACGCTAAAGGTCAGCTCGGCTGGGCATTCCGCGTTGGGCACGTTGTGAAAAACAAAGTCCACGCCATCGAGTTGCATCGCCTGCGTGGCCTGGTAGATCAACCAAGTGGGCGTCAAGATGCCCACCGCGCCATAGACCACGTCTTTGCCCAAGCCCGTATCCACATTGCCTCGCGCGCTGCGCGGCAAATCGCGGCCAAACTGGTAGGCCGAGCGCCGCCCCATGCCGGTGCCTACCAGCACGTTCTCGCTGGTGGCCTCTTCCATGAAGCCGGCAGGTGCCACGATAGGAACCTTGCGCTGCGCTGCCTCTTGCTGCGAGATCACCCCCAGCGCACCGCCAAAGTGGTCGGCGTGGGCATGTGTCAGCACGATTGCCGACACCGGCTTTTTCCCCAGGTGCTGTGCCGCAAACGCCATGGCGGCGGCGGCAGACTCGCGTGAGGTGAGTGCATCGACCACGATCCAGCCGGTCTTGCCTTCAATCAGCGTGATGTTGGCGATGTCAAAACCCCGCAGCTGGTACACGCCATCCACCACCTTGTACAGACCCGCAGTCGCGTTGAGTTGCGCATGGCGCCACAGGCTGGGGTTGACGGTATCGGGCGCTGCGGCGCTTAAAAAACCATAGGCATCCAGGTCATTGAGCACCGTGCCATCGGCCGCCACAATCTTGCCGGTGGCCTTGGCGACCAGGCCGCGCTGGGCATCTTCAAAGTCCTGGCGCTTGCCCAGGTTCAAACCCTGTACCGCAAGGGCGTTCTCAGCTGCCGTACTCTGACTGGCATCTGCAGACGCTCCACCCACACCGGCCGACTTGCCACAAGCCGCCAGCAACAGGGTGAGCAGTGCGGCGCTGAGCAAGTGATAACGGTGTGTCATGGTTGCCTTTAGAAAACGTCGAACGTCGTGGTGGCTGCGACCAGCGCCATGCCCAGCAGCATCCAGACTATATGGCGATACGCCTGGCGGGGTGCGTGGTTTTTTTGAAGTTGAGGCACCAAGTCGGCCAGTGCGACATAGGTAAAGCTGCTGGCAGCTGCCGCCAAAAAGTAGGGTACGACCGGCAAGAGCGCATCTTGCATTGCATAGCCAACGATACCGCCCAATACGGTCACCGCACCGGCCAGTGCCACTTTGATCACCGCGCCGCGACGCACCACGTCGCCTTGACGCACCACCGCCAGATCACCCAGATGGTGGGGAATTTCATGGGCCAGTACGGCCAGCGACGCCAGCGCTCCAAGCTCGATGCGCGCCATAAAGGCCGCAGCTATCAGCAGTCCATCCGCAAAGCAGTGCACGCTGTCACCCACCAACACGGCCCAGACGCCCGCCTTGCCGCGGTGGTCGCTCTCACCGTGGTGGTGGTGATCGTGGCCCTGGTGGTGGGGATGCTCATGCCCGTGGTGCCACAGTTCGGCGTTGTCCAACACGAAGAACAACACAAAGCCCGCGAGCAACACCATGCAAATGGTGCGTGGCTCCACGCCTGCACTCAATGCCTCGGGAAGCAGGTGCATGCAGGCGGTTGACAGCAAGGCGCCCGCGGCAAAGCTGAGCATGTCCGGCGCAAAACGGCTGGATGCATTGGGGCTGATCCAAGCGGCAAACAGCACACTTCCAATGCCTGCGACGGCCGTGCCAAGAAAAATGGAAAGCAGCAACATGGGCAAATATTCCGGTGGAACCCTTCAGCAGGGATCGGCTTTACACGCTGCGCATCACGATGCAACAGAATTGCAGTACATTGTATTGCAACTCAATTGCGTTAGTGACCCGCACCATGCCCCCGTCTGTTGATCCGATTCATGAATTGCTCATGGCCCACGGGCTGCGGCGCACCCCTACGTCCACGCTGGTACTGGGCTGGTTTCTGGCGCATCCTGACACCAGCTACACCCACGCGCAGCTGCTCTCGGTGCTGGCCGAGGACCTGCATCAGGCGCTCGACAAAGTGACCTTGTACCGCGTGGTCGATCGGCTCACCCAGGTCGGCCTCTTGTTGTGCCGGGTCGATGTTCATCGCGTACGGCGGTTCCAGGCCATGCCGGTGAGTGTGCACACCATTCCGCACTTCGAATGCCAGACCTGCCACCGCGACAGCCCTCTGAACGAAGCGCTCCAAGCCAGCGCCGACGATCTGGAGCGCGCCGCCCAAAACGCCTTGCTGGCGCTGCAGGCCTTGGGCTACCAGGGCTACAGCGTTGACGTTGCGGTGCGCGGTGTCTGCGCCGCCTGCTCCACCGGAGCGCGGCATTGATCCACAGTACGCAACTCAGCTACGGCTACGCAGGCGGTGCGCAACTGCATTTCCCCGACGTGGACGTGGCGCAAGGCCGCGTCGTGCTGCTCAGCGGGCCCTCGGGCTGCGGGAAATCGACCTGGCTTGCGCTGGTCGCTGGTTTGGTTCCACCTGCCACGGGCAGGTTGACGGTTGCAGGCCAGGACTTGGGCAAGCTCTCTGGCGCGCCCACCGATGCCTGGCGGGCGAAAACCATTGGCTTTTTGCCCCAACAACTCCACCTGAGCACTGCGCTGACCGTGGCGCAAAACCTGGCCATGGCGCAATGGGCCGCAGGACAAGACCAAGACGATGCGCGCATTCATGGCGCATTGGATGCGTTGGGCGTGGCCGATGTGGGCCATCGCAAACCCGCGCAACTGTCTGGCGGGCAGGCCCAACGCGTGGCCTTGGCGCGTGCCGTGTTGCTGCAACCCCAGGTGATTCTTGCCGATGAGCCGACCGCCAGTTTGGACGACGAGGCGGCCTACACCGCAGTGGAATTGCTCTTGCACACGGCACGCCGGCAGGGTGCGACCTTGGTGATCGCCACCCACGATGGGCGCGTCGCATCCGCCATCCAGAACCTGTCCGACGGTGCGCCGCACTACACCGCATTGAAGCTCTCGCGTTCGGCGACCGGAGCCGCACCATGAAAACCATGGCGCTGTCCTGGCGCTACCTGTGGTCCCGGCCGCTGGCGGCGGCGCTCAATGTGTTGTTGCTGAGTCTGGGACTGGCGTCCATTACCTTCTTGCTGCTTCTGAGCCTTCAGCTGGACAAGGCCTTTGACAAAGACCTGGCGGGCATTGACGCAGTGGTGGGCGCCAAGGGCAGCCCGATGCAGCTGATTTTGTGCGGCGTCTTTCACATCGATGTGCCGACGGGCAATGTGCCGCTCACGGCGGTGCAAGCGCTGGCGGCCAACCCCCTGGTGGCCTCGGTCATACCGCTGAGCTTGGGCGACAGTTTTCAAGGCTTTCGTATCGTGGGTTCGTCACAGGCCTACGTGAGTCACTACGGCGCCACGCTGTCGCAAGGCGCTCTGTGGCGCGCACCGATGGAAGTGGTGCTGGGTGCCGCAGTGGCTCAAAAGCTCGGTTTGCAAGTTGGCAATACCTTCGTCGGCTCCCACGGCCTGGGCGCGGGCGGCCACCTGCACGAGGCCGACCCCTACACGGTGGTTGGCATCTTGCAGCCCAGTGGCACGGTGATCGACCGCCTCATCGTCACCGACACCGCATCCGCCTGGAAGGTGCACGAAGACCCCCATGCCGCACATGACGATCACGATGAAGACCACGCGGCCGAGGAAAAGGCGCGTGAAGTCACCCTGGCGTTGGTGCAGTACAAAACCCCTTTGGCAGCCATGAGTTTTCCACGCTGGGTGAACACCACCACGGCCCTGCAGGCGGCCTCACCTGCGCTGGAGATCACCCGGCTGCTGAGCATGCTGGGCTTGGGCACCGATGTCTTGCGCGCCTTTGCCGGTGTGCTCTTGTTGACGGCGGGGCTCAGTGTCTTCATCGCCCTCTTGAATGCAGTGCGCGAGCGCCGCGCAGACCTGGCGCTGCTGCGCATGCTGGGCGCACCGCCCAGAAAAATTGCCGCGCTGCTGTTGGGCGAAGCGCTCTGGCTGGGTGCCATTTCGGCGCTGGTCGGCATCGCAGGCGGGCAAGCGCTCACACTGCTGATCGGGTGGATGCTGCAACTGGACAACACGCTGTTGATCGGTGCCTGGGCCTGGCCACTGGAGCTGCTGTGGGTTCCTGCGCTGGCGTGCCTGGTCTCGCTGGCCGCTGCCATCGTACCGACCGTGGGTGCTTACCGGGTGAGCGTGCTGGACTTGCTTCAGGGCCGCTGAACGCGGGTGTAGGTCAGCATGCGCCCGTGGTACGCGTCCACGCCCAAGAGCGCCAGCCGGTCTAGTTTTTCTTCGTGCATTGCAAAGCCCAGTGCCGCCATATGGCGGTGAAAGTGCGCGCGGTTGCCCCGGTTGGGGTCCACCACCCAGACCTCGGCCTGCGGCGCAGCGTGGCCTTCAATGAAAGCGGCCAAGGTGCCGGCTTCGTCGCGCTCGTAGAGGATGTCGCTGCCAATGATCAGCTCAAACTGGCCTGAGATGGCAAGGTCGGGGGCGGCGGGCAGGGCCAGAGCAAGCGCCGACACCGGTGCGGGGCCGTCGAACTCCGACGCCGCAGGCAGGCTGCCCCATTGGCCATGGCGGTATTTGAGGGGCAGCAGGCCGTTGAGGCGCACGTTCTCCGCCAAAAAGGCAGCCGCCAAGGGATGGCAGTCGCTGGCCGTCACATCCGCACCCCGGCGGTGACCCACCAGGCTGGAGAGCGCCAGGCCGCAGCCGATTTCCAAAATGCGCTCCCGCGCGCGCACCGGGCGACTGGCCATGCGCTCGGCCAAGCGTGCGCCTGAGGGCCAGAGCAAACCAAACAAGGGCCAGGTGGCCGATGAGATGCCCAGCCGCAGTGCGGCTTCTAGCGGATCGTGAAACTGTTGCTTGTCCAGCAAGGAGCGAATCACCATGTCCGCCACACCCGCGACGGCGATGTTTTCTTGCTTGGTGAGGTAGCCGGGGGATTGTGCGGTCGAGCGAGACGGGGGGAGCATGGGGCCTTAGGTGGTGCCGCACCCCACGTGCGGGGCACCCCCCATTAAGCGCCTTATTTCAGGCCGCTGCGAACAAAGGCCGCGAGGTGCGCAGCCACTTCGGCGCCTTTGTCCTCTTGCAAAAAATGGCCCGCGCCGCGAATTTTGGTGTGCGCTTGGCCTTTTGCACCGGGCACTTGCTGCTGCCACATGATTTCGCCACCCCGGGTTACCGGGTCGCGGGTGCTGAACAGGGTGATAAAGGGTTTGTCCCAGCGCTTGAACACCTCCCAGGCCGCTTCATTGCGTGCTCGCTCGGGGTCTTGCGGTGTGGTGGGCACAAAGCCCGGAAACACCCGGGCCGCCACCCGGTAGGCGCGGCTGGGGAAAGGCGCGTCATAGGCCGCGACTTCATGGGGCGTGAGGCCTTGGGCACAACCGGCTTTCACGATGCGCCCGATGGGAAACCACGGGCTGTAGCGCGAAAAGGCGCGCCAGATCTTGAACGCAGCGGGCACCTCCATGGTGCCGGTGGGCAGTGCACCATTGCCCAGCGCCACACGGTCGAAGCGCTCGGGCATTTCGGCCACCACGCGCAGGCCCACCAGCGAGCCCCAGTCCTGGCCGAAAAAGCTCATGTGCTGAAAGTCGTTGGCCTGCACCCAGGCTTTCATCCACTGCACATGGTGGAGGTAAGAGTAGTCGCGGGCACGTGCCGGTTTGTCGGAGCGGCCAAAGCCCACGAGGTCGGGTGCAATCACGCGCAATCCCTGGGCTACCAGCACCGGAATCATCTTGCGGTACAGGTAAGACCAGGTGGGCTCGCCATGCATCAAGAGCACGAGCGGGCCGTCACGCGGGCCCTCGTCAATGTGTGCGATGCGCAGACCGCCGACCTCGGTGTAGTGCGGCGCATAAGGAAAGTCGGGAAGATTGGCAAAGCACTCATCAGGAGTGCGCAGCACGCGGGGGACGTTGGGCAAGGCAATGGCTTCGGACATCGGCAGACTTTCGTGCAGTAGGAGCCACCTCAATGGCATCGCCGCAGTGTATCGCCAATCAATACAGGGGTGTATGGAATAGCGCCTGTGCGCTTACCGAAGTGCACGCTCATACAAAGGCATGACCTTGGGCAAATTCGCCTCGATCACGGCAATGCGGTTGGAGTCGGAGGGGTGGGTGGACAGCCATTGCGGCGGCGCATTTTTGTTGGCCGCGCCCATTTTTTGCCACAGGCTGATTCCGGCACGGGGATCGAAACCTGCGCGGGCGGCCAACTCCATGCCCACCAGGTCGGCTTCGGTCTCATCTTCGCGTCCGAATTGGAGTGTGAGCAAGTTGGCGCCCGCCCGCGCCACGCTGTCGGTAATGCGCGGGTCTATGCCCAGCCAGCCCGACAGCAAAGCGCCACCAATGCGCGCACCCACGGCTGTTGCGGTGCTTTTGCCCATTTGTTCGCGGGCATGCTCGCGTAGCGCATGGGTTATTTCATGGCCCATCACAATGGCAACCTCGTCATCGCTGAGTTGCAAGGTTTTCAGAATGCCGGTGTAAAAAACGATCTTGCCACCCGGCATGCAAAAGGCGTTGATCTGGTTGGAGCCGATCAAATTGACTTCCCACTGCCACTGCTTTGCACGCAGGTTCCATTCTTCGGTAAATGGAATGATTTTTTTTGCAATGGCGCGCAAGCGCCGCACCTGGGCGTTGTCGGTTGGGCCCAGCGCATGCTGGTCGGCGGCGGCCTTGAGGGTTTGCCGGTACTGCACCAGCGCTTGCTGCTCCACCGATTCGGCACTGACCGCCCCGACAAACACCGAGCGCTCGCCGACGTCCACGCCTTCGCGTGCCCAGGTCGGAGCACACGCTGTTGCACCTATCAGCGCCGCCAGCGCATAGCGCTTGAATAAAACCATTGACATCAGCACACCTCACAAACGTTCGAACCGCCCGCAGGCCTGCAGCTATTATTCCCCGATGCCCGCCGCTACACCCCCCACCAACGCAAACGCTGACGTCAAACCTGAAAAAAATGGCTGGTGGCAGGCGATCAAGGTCTAT
Source organism: Comamonadaceae bacterium (assembly GCA_947371775.1). Lineage (GTDB taxonomy): Bacteria > Pseudomonadota > Gammaproteobacteria > Burkholderiales > Burkholderiaceae_C > Allorhodoferax. Next base: position 4,776 of record CANBQX010000036.1, on the reverse strand, counting down.
GGCGAGCCTGCGTCGCTGCGCATGCTTTCTTTGGGCTTTTCAGCGGGCCTGCCGCTGCTGCTGGTGTTTGGCACTTTGGGCTTTTGGCTGCGCGAGGCGGGCATTGACCGCACGACCATCGGGTTTTTGAGCTGGGTCGGGTTGGCCTATGGCTTCAAGTGGGCGTGGTCGCCGCTGGTAGACCGCATGCCGATTCCGATGCTCACCAAAGCCTTAGGGCGTCGACGCAGCTGGTTGCTGGCGTCGCAGGCGCTCATCATGGGCGCGCTGGTGTGCATGGCCTTGACCGACCCGCAACAGGCCCTGGCGCCCATGGTGTGGTGTGCCATCGCCGTGGCCGTAGGGTCGGCTACCCAAGACATTGCGCTGGATGCATTTCGCATTGAATCGGCCGACAGCGGCCACCAGGCCGCGCTGTCGGCTACCTACCAGACCGGCTACCGCCTGGCCATGATCTGGGCCGGTGCCGGTGCCCTGTGGATTGCCGCACGCGCTGAGGTGCCGTCTGCTGTGCAAGGCGTGGCCACGGCCTACCAACATGGACCGTGGCAGACCGCCTACCTGGTGATGGCGCTGAGCATGCTGCCCGGGGTGTTGACGGTGCTGTTCTCCACGGAGCCGGTGGCTGCGCCAGTGCCCCCGGCAAAGAATGCCCGTGAATGGCTGCGCGGCGCCATCGTGGCACCGTTTGCCGACTTTTTGGGGCGCTACGGCTGGCACGCTGCCTTGATACTGGCCTTGATTGCCACCTACCGCATCAGCGATGTGGTGATGGGCATCATGGCCAACCCGTTTTATGTGGACATGGGCTTTAGCAAAGACGAAGTGGCTGCGGTCACCAAAGTGTTTGGTGTTTTCATGACGCTGCTGGGGGCCTTTGTCGGCGGCCTGCTCTCACTGCGCCTGGGGGTGATGCGGGTCATGATGCTAGGAGCCGTACTGAGCGCTGCGAGCAATCTCTTGTTTGCCTGGCTCAGCACTTTGGGACACGATGTCACCGCGCTGGTGTTTGTGGTCTCGGCCGACAACCTGGCCTCCGGCATTGCCTCGGCCGCCTTTATTGCTTATTTGTCGTCGCTGACCAATGTGCAGTATTCGGCCACGCAGTACGCATTGCTGAGTTCCATGATGCTCTTGCTGCCCAAGTTTGTGGCCGGGTTTTCGGGCAAGTACGTGGACGCGTTTGGCTATGCGAACTTCTTTACCGCCACTGCCTTGCTGGGTCTGCCGGTGCTGGTGCTGGTAGCCCTGGCAACACGGCTGCACAAGGCTCCGCCCCCACCTTGAGGGCGTGCGCTGGCACACGCCGTGTTTACGCAACTTTACCCATGCTTTAGGTGCGCGGCACCTCGCAAGCGGCGCGCACCACTAGACTGAAGCAATGACCAAACACCTGTTGATGATCGAGGACGACGCCCGCCTGGCCGCCATGGTGGCGGAGTATTTGCAGCTCAATGACTTCAGCATTGAGCGGGTGGGCGACGGCGTGTCGGGCTTGAACCGCCTGCGCCAACCTCCGCTGGGTGCACCCGCGGTGGACTTGGTCATTCTTGACTTGATGCTGCCCGATATCGACGGCTTGGAAGTGTGCCGTCGCATCCGCAGCCTGGCCGGCGCTCTGGGGCAAACGCCGGTGCTCATGCTCACCGCCAAGGGCGACCCCATGGACCGCATCGTCGGCCTGGAAATCGGTGCCGATGATTACCTGCCCAAGCCCTTTGAGCCGCGTGAACTTCTGGCGCGCATACGCGCCGTGCTGCGCCGTCAAACCGAGACAGAAAGTGCGACCGATGAACACGCGGTATTGCGTTTTGGCTCCTTAGAGATTGACCGCGACGCCCGCACAGTGACAGTAGCAGGCAAGCCTTGTGAGCTGACCTCGTACCAGTTTGACTTGCTGGTCACGCTGGCAGAGCGCGCCGGCCGGGTGCTGACACGTGATCAGATCATGGAAGCCGTGCGGGGACGCGAACTCGATGCCTTTGACCGCTCGATTGATGTGCACATGGGCCGCATCCGCGCGGCCATTGAACACGATGCCAAGACGCCCAAACGCATCTTGACGGTGCGCGGCGTGGGCTACGTATTTGCGCGCCAGCAAGACTAAGCTGCTGCAGGGGCATTGAGCATGTTGCAAAAGCTCTATGTGCGCATTTGGTTGGCAGTGGTGCTGGCCGTCGCTGTGCTCACCTTCATCGTGGGCGTGGTGTGGCGCATGGCGGCCGAGCCGCCGCTGCGTGAAGTGGTGGTGCGCAATACGCAAGGGGAGGTGATTGGCAGCGGCAGCGCGCACATGATGCGCCCGGGCGAACCGCTGCACACAGAGTCGCAAGAACACCATGGGCGCGAGGCGGAGGCCCCATCCCGCTCCGTCCTCGGCCGATCGGGAACCCCTCCAGCACCGCCCCTGGGCTTGCCCGAGGGCGGTGAGGACCCCGTAGGCCATTTCGGTCGCGGCCCCGAGTTTGTCGTGCAAATGCAAGATGGCCAAACCATGCACTTGCACCTGCCCCGGCCGCCGCACCGGCCCTGGATTGCCGCGTTTGGATTTTTCTGGACACTGGCACTGGTGGCCCTGGCGGTGGCTTTGGCCACCTACCCCATCGTGCGCCGGCTTACCCGCAGGCTCGAAGCGCTGCAAAGCGGCGTGCAGCGCTGGGGTGACGGGGAACTGAGCGTGCGCGTGCCCGAAGACGGTGCAGACGAAGTGGCCTTCCTGTCCCACAGCTTTAACCGGGCTGCTGCGCAAATCGAGGCTTTGGTCAAGGCGCGCGACGCGCTCCTGGCTTCGCAAAAATCTCTCTTGGCCAACGCCTCGCACGAGTTGCGCTCACCATTGACGCGCATCCGCATGGGCTTGGAGCTCATGGGCCAAGGCTCGCCCGAAGCCCTGGCGCAGCGCAAGCCCGAGATTGAACGCAACCTGGGCGAGCTGGACCAGCTGATCTCCGAAATTTTGCTGGCCAGCCGCTTAGACGCACAAGAGGCCGATCTGGGCACGGTCGAACCCGTTGACCTGGTGGGCTTGGCCGCCGAAGAGTGCGCGCGCACCGGGGCGACCTTGGACACCCAAGCCTCTGTGTTGCTGGTGCCAGGCATTGCCAAACTGCTGCGCCGCGCGCTGCGCAATTTGCTGGAAAACGCTGGCCGCCACGCCGCCACACACGCCGAACTTGCGCTGTACCAGACCGACGGCTTTGCGGTGATCGACGTCAAAGACCAGGGGCCGGGTGTTCCCGAGGCCTTGCAGTCCCGCATTTTTGAGCCCTTTTACCGTCTGCCTGGCGCGTCAGAACAAGACGGCGGTGTCGGCTTGGGATTGGCACTGGTGCAGTCCATCGCACTGCGCCACGGCGGCACGGCCCGTTGCAGCAACCGCGAAGGTGGCGGTGCCTGCTTTACCCTGCGCTTGCCTCTGGGCAATGCGGCTACGCCATCGCCTTAAGAAACAAGTCCCGGTCCGGGGCAAAGTTTTCGTGCAGGGGCAACAAGGCCCCGCCCAGGGCACGCGCATCAGAACCAATATCGCCCGCCAGCAACTGCGGGCGCCACAGGCCCTCCCAGTTGTAGTCGTCCAGCGCCTGGCTGGTCTGCGCCAAGAGTTGCGTGAGCATGGTGCGCGAAAAAGAGCCGTCAATTACCACCGCGTCCAGGTCCATAAAGGCCGTACCGCCCACGGCGCAATGGGCCAGCGCCCGCGCCGCGTTGGCAATCCACTGCGCAGTGTGCGCTGCAAAAGGTGCCGCAGTGGCGCGGTCGTCATAGGCCGCGTCTGGCGCCAAACCGGCAGCAAGAAAACGCTGCTCCAGCTCCCACAAAGACGCTTGCCCAATCAATTGCTCGGGCGACTGCCCGCCCTGAGCACCTGCTTGGGATGCGGCCAAATGCAAGGGCAGCGACGCTACCGCGCCGGAGTTGCCATGCACGCCACCGTGGAGGTGGGAGTTGATGACCACGCCACCGCCAACAAAGGTGTCCACAAACAAATACAAAAAGCTTTTCAAGTCGCGCCCACGCCCGGCCACCAGCTCGGCAACGCAGGCAGCCTGGGTGTCTTTGGCAAAGCTCACCGGTGTGGGGGTCATGGCCTGCACTTCAGCGGCCAGGTCAATCTGGTTCCAGCGGTCGGAGCTGGCCTGGGGCAAGCCCAGCATCTTGTGCCAGCCTCCCAGGTTAAACGGGGCGGCCACGCCCACACCCACCAGCCGGGGCGCCAGCCCTTCCATGCCACGCTCAATGGCCTGAATTTGCCCGGCGATGGTGGGCAGCAAGGTGGCCGCATCCGGAAAGTCGTAATTCACGGTTTGGCGTTGGCGCACCTGACCCGTGAAGTCCACCAGCAGGCAGTCGGTACTGCGCCGGCCGAGCTTGATGCCCAGCGCAAAAGCACCGTCGGGGTTGAGCGCCAGTGGCACCGAAGGCTGGCCAATGCGCCCGCGTACCCGGGCTTGGCGCAGCAGCAAACCGTCGTCCTCGAGGCGGGTAGTGATCAGGCCGATGGTTTGGGCACTCAGGCCCGTCAGCCGCGCCAGCTCTGCCTTGGGCACGCTGCCATGCAGACGCACCGCCTGCAGCACCACCCGCTCATTGAACTGGCGCATGCCCACGTGGTTGGAGCCACGGGGGCGCAAGAGTTGGGGGGCTTGGCTGGCGGTTTGCGGGCGATCGGATTCGGCAGATTTCATGGTGGGCCGATTTTCACCCATCCCTTGATTTAGTCGGCCGTCAAGGCAACAAATTCAGCACCCTTTGCGGGCTCACGTCCTGCAAGCAACG
>CANBQX010000035.1 GCA_947371775.1 Comamonadaceae bacterium | reverse complement strand
TCCCTGCGTCTTTGCATAACTCTCTTGTTGATGTCTTTGTTGGTCGCGGCTTGTGGCGGGGGTGATGCGACCTCGGCAGCACCGCCCACCGATCTCACGGTGACTGCGGGCAACGGCCAAGTGACATTGAAATGGACGCCGGTAGCCGGAGTGGAGTACTGGGTCATGTATGCGCCTACCAGCGACCCCATCAACCTCAAGTCCCCGCCGGGAGTCCACTATTGGTTGAACAATGTCACGTCGCCATTGGTGATCCCACTGCTGACAAACGGACAGGCCTATTCATTCGCCATGAATGGACGTATCAATGGCGGCAGCGGCGGCGCTCAAACGGCTTCGGTGAACTTGACGCCGCGTTTGGGCGGTGTATCTGGAAGCTGGGCCCAAGGCTCGGGCTTGGATACCGCAAAAGACTTCAAAGGCTTGGCCTATGGAACGGCAACCGATTCCAGTCTCGATTACATCGCTGTCGGTAGTGCCGGTGCGATTTACAAAAGTACGTACCTGAATACCGACAACGCCTTGACCTGGTCGAGTACCGCCTCAGGCCTGGGAATTAATTTCAACGCCGCAACCTATGCTTTTGGGAAATTTATTGCGGTGGGCTCTGGCACCAGCAATAACGTGGTCTCCAGTGCTGGCCTGGCGACCTGGGCCGCGGCGACCACTGCCATTGCAGGTGGTTTGAATGCGGTGGCGACCGACGGTACGACTGCTGTGGCGGTTGGAAATGGCGGGAAAATTTACTGGTCTATCGACGCACTCACGTGGACTGATGTCTCATTGGGCGCAGTCCAAACGGACCTTCAAGGAGTTTCTTACCTTGCGAGCGGCAGCTGGGTGGCGGTTGGCAATAACGGAGTCTTGCTGACCAGTCCAGATGGAAGAACCTGGACCCGCAGCAATGCGTCATTGGGCACAGCGACGCTGCGTTCAGCGGCAGCGGTCGGCAGCACCTGGGTGATCGTGGGCGATGCAGGAACCGTCAAGACCAGTACCGACAGCGGCGCGACATGGACTGACCACTCGCTGGCCCTTTCGACGCCCCCCAACCTCTACGCCGTGAACGGATCTTCGACCACGCTCAATTCACTGACCCAGTTTATGGCGGTAGGTGCATCGGGCGCGGCGTATTCGAGTTCGGATGGCGTGGCTTGGGCGAGCCAGAGCGTTGGTGTCAGCAACACACTTTTTGCTTTGCTAGGCACTGCCACACAGTACTTTGTGGTGGGCGCAGCGGGTACTTCCCGTACCTCTCAGTAAGGTTCGCTAGGAAACCGTTCCTGGCGGTGGCAGCGCGATGGGTCGCAGCTCAGCGCGCTGCGCAGACGCTGCACTTGGGTTTGCGCCCCATGCGTACCTGGGTCCATTCCATGCTTCGGCCATCGAGCATGAGCAAACGGCCTGCGAGGGGCTGGCCGATTCCACCTAGCAACTTGAGCGCCTCGGCGGCTTGCATGGCGCCAACAATGCCGACCAGCGGCGCAAACACGCCCATGGTCGCACAGCGTGTTTCTTCAGGCACAACTTGCGGGTTGAACACGCAGGCATAGCAAGGGCAGGCAGGATCGCGCGGGTCGTAGACCGTAATTTGTCCGTCCATTTGGATGGCGGAACCCGAGACCAAAGGTTTGCCATGGCGCACGCAGGCGGCGTTGACGGCTTGGCGCGTGGCGAAGTTGTCGCAGCAGTCCAGTACCACGTCGGCGGTGGCAACCAGCTCGTCCAAGAGCGGGTCATCGGCGCGTGCGGCAAGCGCACTGACGTCGGTGTGTGGGTTCAGGCCCTGCAAGGTGGCCTTGGCAGATTCCACTTTCAGCAGTCCCACCCGGTCGGTGGTGTGGGCGATTTGGCGTTGTAGGTTGGTCAGATCCACGCGGTCGTGGTCTACCAAGGTGATACGGCCCACGCCTGCGCAGGCCAAATACATGGCCGCTGGAGACCCCAAGCCGCCCGCGCCAATCACCAGCGCATGGCTTTGCAAGAAGCGGGTTTGTCCTTCAAAGCCGATGTCGTCCAGCAGGATATGGCGCGAATAGCGCAGCAGCTCCTCGTCACTCAAACTGCGCCCGGCCATGGCGCGATCAGTCTTCTTTGACTTCGGCCTTGCGCTCAGTCTGCGTTTTGCTGACCAGCACGGGTAGACCTTTGAGCTGCTTGATGGCCTGTGCAAGCTGGAAGTCTTTGTCGCTGCCGAACTCGGGCGCTTTGCGGTCCGCCACAGGTTTGCGGGACTCTTCTTCCAAGCGCTTGAGGGCTTCTTCACGCGCTTTTTCACGCGCTTCGTCTTTCACCTCGGCGCCTTGGCCACTGGCCAGGTGCTTTTCCAAGTCCGCTTCGCGGGTGCGCAGGGCGGCGAAGGGGCTGCCCTCTTCGGTTTCGTCCACCATGACGTTGGGCACGATGCCCTTTGCTTGGATCGATTTGCCGCTGGGCGTGTAGTAGCGCGAGGTGGTGATTTTCAGGCCGGTGTCAGGACCGAGCGGACGGAAGGTCTGTACCGATCCTTTGCCAAAAGTCTGGCTGCCCATGATGGTGGCTCGCGCATGGTCCTGCAAGGCACCGGCCACAATCTCGCTGGCCGATGCAGACCCTTCGTTGACCAAGACCACCAAGTCCACCTTTTTGAGCCCAGCAGGCAGGCCTTTCAAGGGGTCGGCTCCCCCACGACCCTGGTAGTCGCCCAGAGCAGCGCGCAGGGTTTGTTTGCTGTCTGGCGTTTGCCCTTTGGTGGAGACCACCGTCACGTTTTCAGGCAAAAACGCGGCTGAGATCGCTACAGCTGCGTTCAGCAGGCCGCCGGGATCATTGCGCAAGTCCAGCACCAGGCCTTTGATTTTGGGGTCTTGCTTGTAAATCTCGTTGACTTTTTTCACGAAGTCTTCGACCGTGCGTTCCTGGAACTGGTTGACACGTACCCAACCGTAGCCGGGCTCAATCAATTTGCCGCGAACCGACTGCTGCTTGATCTCTTCACGGATGATGGTGACCGGAAAGGTGCGGTTCTCATCTTTGCGGTAAATCGTCAATATCACCTTGGTCGCTGGCTCGCCGCGCATGCGCTTGACAGCTTCGTTCAGGCTGAGGCCTTTCACAGCCGTGTCGTCGATTTTGGTGATCAGGTCATTGGTTTTCATGCCCGCGCGAAAGGCAGGGGACCCCTCAATCGGGCTCACGACCTTGACCAAACCGTCTTCTTGTGTGATTTCGATGCCAACGCCCACGAACTTGCCGGCCGTGCCTTCGCGGAACTCTTTGTAGGACTTTTTGTCAAAGTACACCGAGTGGGGGTCCAGGCTGGACACCATGCCGGAAATGGCATCGGTGATGAGTTTTTTCTCGTCTACCGGTTCCACGTAGTCACTTTTGATCAGGCCAAAGACGGTGGAGAGCTGCTGCAGCTCCTCCAAAGGAAGCGGCGCATAGGTGCTGCGTGCCACCGTTTGCAAGGACACGGTGCACATCGCTCCGGCAACGACGCCGAGCGAAATCCATCCTGCAATTTTCAGTTTTTGACCCATACAGCTTCCATTAGAACGTCATTGGTGGTGCCAGGCACCCAGGTTTACGCAACTTTGCCTTGCGCTGCCACCGCTTGGGCCGCGCGCTCTGCAGCCTGGGCATCACCGAGATAGTAGTGGGTAATTGGCTTCAGGTTGGCGTCGAGCTCGTATACCAGCGGAATGCCATTGGGTATGTTCAGACCCACAATGTCGTCGTCCGAGATGTCGTCCAGGTATTTCACCAGCGCGCGGATGGAGTTGCCGTGGGCTGCCACGACCAAGCGCTTGCCCGCACGCAGGCCCGGTGCCAGCGCCTCGTTCCAAAAGGGCAGAACACGTGCCACGGTGTCTTTCAGGCATTCGGTGAGGGGCACTTGCGCGGCTTGTAGCTTGGCGTAACGGGGGTCGCTGCGCTCGCAGCGCGGATCGTCCACAGCCAAGGTGGGGGGCGGAGTGTCGTAGCTGCGGCGCCAGACCAAGACCTGGTCGTCGCCGTATTGCTTGGCAACTTCGGCCTTGTTCAGGCCTTGCAGCGCGCCGTAATGGCGCTCGTTCAGGCGCCAGGAATGCACCACGGGCAACCAGGTGCGGTCCATCGCGTCCAGACAGTGCCATAGCGTGTGCGTGGCGCGCTTGAGCACGCTGGTGTAGGCCACGTCAAATTCATAGCCTTCACTTTTGAGTAACTGACCGGCATTTTTAGCCTGCGCGATGCCCAACGGGGTGAGCTCGACATCGGTCCAGCCGGTGAAACGGTTTTCAAGATTCCAGGTGGACTCGCCATGGCGAATCAAGACAAGTTTGTACATGTGAAAAAAACGAAGGGAAAATTTGGGACGCCAACGCAGGGGCAATCGGGCCTGGGCTGCAGAGAAACAGGACCGCATTCTAAAATGCGTGGACTGAATCCCAAAAACTGCCAAGGAAACTGAGTGAAATTTATTATCGACAACTGGACGCTGATCGCATTGGCTGTCATTTCGGGCGGTCTGCTGCTGGTGCCCGTGCTCCAAGGTGCCGTCGCCACGGGGCTGGGCGCCAACGACGCGGTGCAACTCATCAACCGCGAAAAAGCGGTGGTGATCGATGTGTGCGAGCCGCATGAATTTGCCGCGGGCCACATCGTGGGATCTAAAAATATTCCCATGGGCGAGTTGGAGGCCAAACTCGCGGGCGCAGTGAAGAATAAAAAGCTGCCGCTGATTTTGGTCTGCCAGTCCGGTGCTCGGTCGGGGCGTGCGGTCGCCACCGCCACCTCCTTGGGCTTTGAGCAAGTGCATTCTCTGGGTGGCGGTCTAGCAGCTTGGCGCGCGGCCAACCTGCCGGTCGAAAAAGTCTGACCTCAGCCTCCATCCCCCAACTACTGCTGAAATCAATGTCTATGCAAAACGTCAAGATGTACACCACGGGCGTGTGTCCCTACTGCATCCAAGCCAAACGCCTGCTCAAGTCCAAAGGGGTCGAGCAGATTGAGGAAATCCGCATCGACGTGAACCCGCAAGAGCGCGCTACCATGATGGAAATCACGGGGCGACGCACGGTGCCGCAGATTTTTGTCGGCAGCACCCATGTGGGTGGTTTTGACGACCTGGCCGCACTCGACGGCCGTGGCGGACTGGTGCCCTTGTTGGCTGGCGCCTGAACATTGTTGCGCTGGGGGCAGCGTGGCCGGCCCTGCTGACATAATTGAGCCTGCTGCGCATCACCTCAGGCGTGCCAGCAGCGTTTTCCCAGCCCGCCCGGCCTTGTTCAGGTGGGCTTTGTTTTCACCCGAAAGACCCCACCATGGCCGACCAAGAACCCGTATTCCAAATCCAGCGCGTGTACCTCAAAGAGGCTTCGCTGGAGCAACCCAATTCCCCTGCCATCCTGCTGGAGCAAGAGCAACCAACGGTCGATATTCAGCTGGGTGTGGAAGCCAACCCGGTGGCCGATGGCATTTTTGAGGTGAGCGTCACTGCCACCGTGCAAACCAAAATCAAAGACAAGACTGTGTTTTTGGTCGAAGTCAAACAAGCCGGCATTTTTGAAATTCGCAACCTGGCGCAAGAGCAAATGGGGCAAATCATGGGCATCGCTTGCCCGCAAATCGTCTATCCCTATTTGCGCGGCAACGTGGCTGATTTGATCCAGCGCGGCGGCTTTCCGCCGGTACACCTCTCGGAAATCAATTTCCAGGCGATGTACGAACAGCAGCAAGCCCAGGCCGCTGAGGGCGGTTCGGCCACACTGCCGCAATAAGCGCTGCTTCTGCGCCGCGTAGCGTGGAATCCAAGGGCACAACAGACCATGAAAATCCTGGTGATCGGGGCTGGCGCATTTGGCACGGCCTTGGCCATCGGTACGGCCAATAACCCCAAAGGCCACCACACGCGCTTGTGGTCACGCAGTCCGGAGCACCAACAACTGCTGAGCGCCCAGCGTGAGAACGCGCGCTATTTGCCCGGGTTGGCATTGCCCCCATCACTTGCGGTACTGCAGTGCAGTGCTGAGGTGTTGCCACAGTATCTCGTCCAGCAGGACTTGGTCATTGTTGCGACCCCGATGGCCGGCTTGCGAAGTGTGCTCGGCACCGTGGCAGACCTCCAAGTGCCCGTGGCTTGGCTTTGCAAGGGCTTTGAAACAGCCCAGTCGCCCAACGCCACCGGCCTGATGGGCCATGAAGTTCAAGCCCAGGTCGCTCCCCATTTGCAGGCAGGCGTCTTGAGCGGCCCGAGCTTTGCGCAAGAGGTCGCACGCGGCCAGCCAACTGCCTTGGTGGCTGCCAGCAAACACGAGGCCGTGCGCCAGGCCTTGGTCTCTGCGTTCCACAGCCCTTTGCTGCGTGTTTACGCCAGTGACGATGTGGTGGGGGTCGAGGTGGGCGGCGCGGTCAAAAACGTTCTCGCCGTCGCCACCGGACTGTGTGACGGACTGAATCTGGGCCTGAATGCCCGTGCCGCTCTGATCACCCGGGGCTTGGCCGAAATGACCCGATTGGGCATGGCCTTGGGCGCGCGTACGGAAACCTTCATGGGCTTGAGCGGTCTGGGCGATTTGGTGCTTACCGCAACGGGGGACCTGTCCCGCAACCGGCGGGTGGGCCTGGCCCTGGCCCAAGGCAAGTCGCTGGCCCAAGCGATCGAGGAACTGGGCCATGTCGCCGAGGGCGTGTACAGCGCGCGCACGGTGGTGCAGCGGGCCCAAAGCCTGGGTCTGGAAATGCCCATTGCAAAGACCGTCGTTGATCTGCTCGACGGTCGTTTGCGGCCCGAGCAAGCCGTGGCGGCCTTGATGGGCCGTGGGCCTGGTCAGGAGCTTTAGCGACTCGCAGACGGGTTGGAAATACCAAAATCAAGCAAATTCAGCGCAAAATGAATAAATTCAATTTATTCGCTGAAAATGTTTTTGATATCAGGCGCTCTGCGCAGCACGTTGGCTTGGTGGCGCAGTCTGCTTTTGCTGGCACTGTCTCTGCTGACGGGGGCGAACGCCTGGTCCTGGGGTGCGCAGGGCCATGAGGTGATTGCTGCGGTGGCCTGGCAGCGCCTGACGCCTCCCGCCCGGCAAGAAGTTTCCCGATTGCTGGCTTTGGAGCCCGGCCAGACCCTGGTGTCTATCTCCACCTGGGCCGATGAACACCGCAGCCCCGCGACGGGCGTGTGGCATTACGTCAATTTCCCCCGTTCAAGCTGCAACTACACGGCCGCGCGTGACTGCCCCGATGGCCGCTGCGTGGTCGCTGCCATCACGCACCAGCGTGCCATCCTCGCATCCCAGGCCGACGACGCGCAGCGCCTCAAAGCGCTCAAGTACCTGGTGCATTTGGTGGGTGACGTTCACCAGCCTTTGCATGCCGGCTACCAGGACGACCGCGGGGGCAATCGCTTTCAGCTCCAGGCCTGGATGCACGCCAGAAATTTGCATGCGGTGTGGGACAGCGGCTTGTTGCGCAGCATGGACTTAGACAACGACGCCATCGCGTCGCGCCTGGAGGCCATGCCCGTCGTGTCCCAGGCGCTGGATTTGGAGCCTGCCCACATGGCAGAAGAGTCCTGCCGCATCGTGGCGCAGACCGGTTTTTACCCGGGTGCGGACTTGAATGCGGCCTACGCGCAGCGATTCACGCCCGTGCTGCGCCAGCGTCTGGCGCTCGCTGCAGCCCGATTGGCGGCAATGCTCAACGCGGCGATTGCGCAGTCGCAAGGCGAGCAAAACCGAAGCGCGATAGCATCGTTGTCTATGCCGCCCTTGATCCCCGTGAACCCCCTTGATCGTGAAAAATGAGCGCCGTTTCGAGCGATAGCCCTCTGCAGTCCGACCGCAGCTTTTTGCAGTCCTTGGCGGCCATGCTGGGCATTGCCCTGGCTTTTATGTTGATCGCCCTGAACACCTCGGTCGTCGGCACGGCCATGCCGCGCATCGTGGCGGATTTAAGCGGCTACGACCTCTACCAGTGGGCGGCGTCGGCCTTTCTGGTGGGCAACGCGGTGATGATTCCCATCACCGGCCGCCTGGGCGACTTGCATGGGCGCAAACCCTTTGTGCTGGCTGCCGTCCTGCAGTTTGCACTCGCCTCGATTGCCTGCGCCGCCTCGCAAACCATGGTGCAGTTGGTCGGTGCACGGGCCTTGCAGGGCTTGGCGGGCGGCATGCTGCTCGGTGTCGCTTCGGCCTGTGTGCCTGACTTGTTTCCAGATGCCGTGCAGCGTGTGCGCTGGCAGGTCTTGCTGTCTGCCGGTTACGGCGTGGCGCTGGCGGTCGGCCCGTGGCTGGGCGGCTGGCTGACCGAGCATTGGGGCTGGCGTTATGTGTTCCTGGTCAATTTGCCGCTGGCGCTGGCTGCGCTGCTGATGGTGTGGCGTTACTTTCCGCACATCGTTCACCACACAGCAGGGGACCGTAGCATTGATTGGCTGGGGGCCTTGCTGCTTACGCTGGCCATTTGCGCTTTGTTGGTGGCGGCCGAATACAGCCAGACCCACGGCTTTGCGAGCTTGCCCTCGCTGGCTTTGTGGTGTTTCACGGCCCTGTTGGTGTACGGCTTTTTTCGCCACCAGTACCACACCCGTGCGCCGATTATTTCGCCCGAGCTGCTGGACAACCGGGGCGCGCGCCAGCTCATGCTGCTGGGCTTGCTCACCGGGCTGACCATGTTCACGCTGATTTTTTATACGCCCTGGCTGTTGCAGGGCAGCTTTGGTCAGTCGCCGCACGAAGCCGGGGTCGTGATGACGCCGCTCCTGGTGTTCATCACCATTGGCAGCATTGTGAATTCCAGGTTGTTACCCCGCTTGCACCAGGCCCAGCGCCTGATTGCCTGGGGCCAGTTGGGCACCATGGTCACCTGCCTTTTGCTCACCCAGGTGGATTCGAGTACGTCCGAAGTCTGGCTGATGACGGTGTTTGGCCTGTGCGGCTTCAGTCTGGGTTTTCAATTGCCTAACTTGTCGCTGCAGATCATGGCGGTGGCCGGGCGCAGGCACATGGGGGTGGCGTCTGCCCTGGCACAGACCACGCGCATGATTGGCAGCATGGTGGGCGTGGGCGTGGCCAGCGTGCTGGTCAACGCCCTGTATGCCCGCCAGACCGCCGATGCCCTGGCCCAGTACCACGTCACCGATGCAGCGCTGGTGAAGTTGCTGTCATCTCCGCAAATTCTGATTCGCCAACAAGACCAAGACGCCTTGCGCGCACTGGCCCAAGGGCTCGGGCTCGACATCGCGCCTCTTTTGGACGCGGCACGTCTGGGTCTGGTGAGCGGCACGCACGCAGCCTTTGTGCTGTGCGCATTCATCGCCGGCCTGAGTGTGGTGATCAGCTGGCGGCTGCCCTTGTACAGCCTGCGTCGCCCAAGGAACGAAGAATAAGCCGCCTAGCCCTATGCACCCATCTGTTACGCCCCACTACAGCCCGAACGCCGCTGAGCGCAGCGCCCTGGATGCCACGCCCGGCACCGTTTTGCTGCAATTCGGCGTGAATTGGTGCGGTCACTGCGTGGCCGCAGAGCCGACGATTGTCCAGGCGCTGCAGGCCTATCCGCAACTTCAGCGCCTGTGCGTCGAGGACGGCCCGGGCCGCGCCTTGGGCCGCTCTTTCAAAATCAAGTTGTGGCCAACGTTGGTGCTGCTACACGAAGGGCGAGAACTCGCCCGCCTGGTACGGCCCACACGGGTCGAAGAGGTGCAGGACTTTTTGCGACAGCTCCCTGCAGGCGTCCCTTAAGACGCCGTCAGCGACGCCAGTGTTAGGCGTCGATACGAACCGGGTCCCAGGCATACACCGTTTGCTTTTGCTGCCCCAGCTTTTCAATACCGAGTTCCATCACATCGCCGGGCTTGAGGTACACGGGGCTGGGCTTCATGCCCATGCCCACGCCGGGCGGCGTGCCAGTGGTGATCAGATCACCTGGCTCCAGCGTCATGAATCGGCTGAGGTAACTCACCAATTGGGCGACACCAAAAACCATGGTCTTGGTGCTTCCGCTTTGGCGTCGTTGCCCATTCACGTCCAGCCACATGGACAACTGCTGGGGATCGCCCACTTCGTCTGCAGTCACCAGCCACGGCCCAATGGGTCCAAAGGTGTCGCAGCCTTTGCCCTTGTCCCATTGGCCGCCACGCTCCAGTTGGTACTCGCGCTCTGAAAGGTCATTCACCGTGCAATAGCCTGCTACATGCTGCAGCGCGTCTGCTTCGCTCACGTAGCGTGCCCGGCTGCCAATGACCACGCCGAGCTCCACTTCCCAGTCGCTTTTCACCGAGCCTTGGGGCAACACCACGTCATGGTTGCAACCCACCGCGCAGTCCAGCGTCTTCATGAAGACGATAGGTTCCTTGGGGATAGGCATATTGGATTCGGCGGCGTGGTCGGCGTAATTCAGGCCGATGGCAATGAACTTGCGCATGCCACTCCACGGCACGGCAAGTCGCCCAAGTTCTACTACCGGCAGGCTGTCCAAGTCCAGCCGGGCCAAAGCGGCAAGGCCGGATGGCGACAGAGCGGCCGGTGTCATGTCAGGCAGATGCGCACTGAGGTCTCGAACGGTGCCGTCTGTGTGCAGCAGCGCGGGCTTCTCGTGGCCCAAAGGCCCATGGCGAAGAATTTTCATGGTTCTATCCTGTGTTTGTTAAATGCAAAAACAATGGACTATTAAAACAAAGTCGATTGACGTTCGCCAACCGCGAGGGGTGCGGCTGATGCTGCGGAGGGCGCCTGGCTCGCGACGACCAGCTCCGGTAATGGGCAGGCCTGGATCAGGCCCATGCTCTGCGATGCAGAGGCCCTGAGCCAGTCCGTAAAAAAGGCCGGGGGCAGCACGACCACCATGCGTTTTTCGTCGTCAGGCTTGTGAAACTCGCGCATCAAGGGGTGGGCGTCGGCATTGACGGTGAGCATGGTGAAGCTCAGCACCTCGCCCTCTGGCGCGCGCCAGGCGGACCACAGACCGGCGATGCCCATGGGTTCGCCATTGGCCAGGGCAATGCGGCTGGACACCGCCCGGCCGCTGCGCCAGTCGGGCTCAAAAATCGCCTCTGCGGGAATGATGCAATGCTGCGCCCGCGCCCAGGCGTCGCGAAAACTGGGCTTCTGCGCCACCGTCTCGGTGCGCGCGTTGTAGGTGTGGCGGCTCGCAGTGCGGTCCTTGGCCCAGTGCGGCAGCAGGCCAAATGCGCCCAAGGGCGCTTCCCAATCGGGAACCGCGGCGTCACCGGCGTTGGCATGGGGTTGGGGCCGTATGAACGAGCCCATATAGCCCGGCCACACGTCAAACGCGGGCTCGGTCAGAGACGGCGAAACACCGAAATGGCGTTCAAACTGGGCGCGGTTTTTGACGCCTTGGTAGTGGCTGCACATGCGGGCTTAGGGACCTGTGTGGGCACGCCGGTCGGATGTGAGCGGGTGTCAGATCCGGCGAGGGGGCAGGGCGCGTGCTGCGCCCTGGCACTCAGGGCGCTGGATCAGCAGCGGGGGCTGCCGCTGGCGGCGTGGCGGGCTTGGGCGGCGAGCAGTCGCCGCACACGAACATGCTCTTGCCGGCCAGCTTCTTGAACGAGCCCAAAGAACGGGGCTTGTGCAGGCCGCATTTGGCGCAGCTCATGCTCGCATTGCCGGAAGATTGTGCAAAAGGGGAGCCGGAAGCGCGTGATCGATAACGCAGCCCGTCGGCACTGATTTTTGTGGTGGTGTTGTCGCGCATAACCCCCATTTTGCCGCTTTTATGGAAAGTTAGCAAAAAAGTCGGCCAAACAAGGCGCTGTTCAGGGGAGGTTAGCTGGTTTTTCCGGTGCCTGCGCCTGCCTGCACATGGCGCTGCGCCATCTCCACATACCAGTCCAGACAGCCCGGATTGGCCATGGCCTCTTTGTTCACCACTTTTTCCAGCGCATGGCCGAGCATGAGCTTTTTAATGGGCAATTCTTGCTTTTTGCCGGACAGGGTGCGGGGAATTTCCGCGACCTGGAAGATGGCATTGGGTGAAAAGCGCGGGCTCAAAGCCTGCCGAATGGCCTGCTGTATGCGCGATTTCAGGTCTTCGTCCAGGCTCAGCCCCGGTCGAAGTGCCACAAAAAGCGGCATATAGCTCTCACGGCCCAAATATTCCAGATCCACCACCATGCTGTCGACCACCTCGGGCAGGGCTTCAACGGCGCTGTAAATCTCGCTGGTGCCCATGCGCAGGCCGTGGCGGTTGATGGTGGCGTCGCTGCGCCCGTAAATCACACAGCCATAGCCTTGGCCCTGCGCGTTGCCGATGCGCAGCCAGTCGCCGTGGCGCCACACACCGCCCGCCTCGGGCCCGAGGTCGCCACCACCGGCTTTGCGGCCGTGGCCAGGTGGGTACATCTCAAAATAGCTGGCCAGGTAGCGCGCGTTGCCTTTATCGCCCCAAAAATACAGGGGCATGGACGGAATCGGCTGGGTGCAGACCAGTTCGCCCACCTCGCCCAGCACCGGTTCACCGGCCTCGTTCCAGGCCTCCACGGCGCAGCCCAGCAGGCGGCACTGCATGACGCCGGGCTCCAGCGGCAGCTCGCGGTTGCCGCCGATGAAGGCACCGCAAAAGTCGGTGCCACCCGAAATATTGCACCACCAGATGTCGAAATCGGGCTGGCCGTCGAGTGCGTGCAGTTGGCGAAATTGCGCCGTGCCCCAGATTTGCGTCTCCGGCGCCAGCGGCGAGCCCGTGGTGCCCAACGCGCGAATACGGCGGAGGTCGCCCACGGTGGAGAGATCCAGTTCGGCCTTTTGACAGTTGGCAAAAAAAGCCGCTCCGGCACCGAAAAAGGTAACACCGGTTTCTGCTGCAAATCGCCACAGCGTGCCCCAATCCGGGCGGTCTTTGTCGCCGCCGGGGTTGCCGTCGTAAATCACGCAGGTCGTGCCGTTGAGCAGGCCGCTGAGCTGCGCGTTCCACATGACCCAGCCGGTGGAGCTGTACCAGTGGTAGCGCTCGCCCAGGCTATTGGGGTGGTAGCTGCAGCCCACGTCGTTGTGCAGAATTTTGAGCGCCAGCGCCACGATGACGGTGCCGCCGTGGCCGTGCACGATGGGTTTGGGCAGGCCGGTGGTGCCGCTGGAATACACAATCCACAAGGGGTGGTCAAAGGGCAGCCACAGCGGCTCAAAGGCGTCCACTTCCGCGTCATCTCGGGCGGTGGTGTGGGCCATGGACGTGGCGTCGGCCAAGGCTGCATCTGGCTCCAGGCCGGGAAGGTTGGCGTGAAGAATCAGGTGCTTCACGCTGGGCAGGGCCTGGCGCAGCTCTTGCACCACCGCGCGGCGGTCATAGTCCCGACCGGCGTAGCGCACGCCATCCACGGCAATCAAAATTTTGGGCTCAATTTGGCGAAAGCGGTCCAGCACCGCGGCAGTGCCCATGTCCGGTGCGCAAATGCTCCAGACACCCCCCAGCGAGGCGGTGGCCAGAAAAGCCACCATGGCCTGCGCAATATTGGGCAAATAGGCGGCCACCCTGTCGCCGGGCTCCAGACCCTGCGCTTTCAGGTGCAGCGCCATCGAGGCCACCTGGCGGCGCAGCTCGGGCCAGGTAATTTCCTGGTGCTCGCCGCGCTCGTTGCGGCACACCAGTGCGGGAAAGCCCGCAGCGTTGGCGGCGTCCACATGGCGCAGCACCTGGTGGGCGTAGTTGGTCTGCGCACCAGGAAACCACTGGGCGCCTGGCATGACATTCTTTTGCAATACGGCACTGTGCGGCGTGGGTGAGCGCAGGTCAAAGTAGTCCCAGATGCTTTGCCAAAAGGCGTCCAAATCGCGAACCGACCAGTCCCACAGCGCTTGGTAGTCGTGAAAGTGCAGGCCGCGCTGGGCCTGCAGCCAGTCCTGGTAGAGCCGGATTTGCGGCACAAAGGGGGCGGCCGTGGGGGCGGGGAGGGCGTGCGTTGGATTGCTCATGCCCCCTAGCGTACCAGCGCTGCAAACCTGAGCGCAGACGCGGCTTTGATGGCCCGTAAGTTGCTTGGAGTTAGACCATGAATCCTCAAAATGGTGCAAATGCCTTGGACGAATTTCTGCGAACGCCGCCTTTCAGTGTCGAACGCCTGCACGCCGCTTACCAACGGCGTCAATTCCAGCCCAGCGACGTGGTGGCTTATGCCTTGGCGCTGGCGCGCGAGAGCGAGCCGGGTTTGTTTACCTGTCTGCTGGAAGCGCGTGCCATGGAGGAGGCCCGTGCCAGCGACGCACGCTGGGACGCGGGACGGCCTTTGGGGCCCTTGGACGGCATCCCCGTGGTGTGGAAAGACTTGTTTGATGTGGCGGGCACGCCAACCACGGGTGGATCAGAGACCCGGCGCCACGCGCAGGCTGCCGCCGCAGATGCCGCTGCGGTGCAGCGCTTAAGCGCTTGCGGGTGCATCGGTATCGGCAAGGTGGGCTTGAGCGAATTTGCTTACTCGGGCCTGGGTTTGAACCCGCACTATGGCACCCCCATCAACCGTGCCAGCCACGACGGCCACCGGGCGCCCGGAGGATCGTCCAGCGGTTCGGCGGTGGCGGTGGCAGCGCACATGGCCTGGATAGGGCTTGGTACCGACACCGGAGGATCGGTGCGCGTACCGGCTGCCTTCAATGGCTTGGTCGGATACAAACCCTCGATAGGCCGCTTTGACAAGCAAGGCGTTTTCCCCTTGTCGGAGACCCTGGATGTGCCGGGGCCCATTGCCCATACGGTGCAGGACTGCGCCTGGGTCGATGCAGC
>CANBQX010000034.1 GCA_947371775.1 Comamonadaceae bacterium | reverse complement strand
TGCGCCTTGTCCCAAAGCATTGGCCAACTGATTTTCTTTCGGGGTTTGCAGGGTCTCTCGACCGGCGCAGGCATTGTGATTGCGCGTGCCGTGGTGCGTGACATGTACGCACCCCATGACGCCCAAAAGGTCATGAGCCAGATCACCATCTTCTTTGGACTCGCACCTGCCATCGCACCCTTGCTGGGCGGCTGGCTCTTGGTGCACAGCAGCTGGCATGTGATATTTTGGTTTCTCACCGCGGTGGGATTGGTGTTGTGGGTCGCCAACTACCGCTTGTTGCCCGAGACATTGCACACCAGCCAGCGCCAGCATTTCAAAGTCAAAAATTTGCTGGCAGGCTATTGGCAACTGGGAGCAGATCCGCGCTTCTTGCTGTTGGCGCTGGCCAGTGGCATCCCCTTTAACGGCGTGTTTTTGTATGTGCTGAGCGCGCCCGTCTTTCTGGGGGAGCACCTGCATCTGTTGCCCCAGCAGTTTTTTTGGTTTTTTCTGGTGGTCATCACCGGCATCATGGCGGGCGCCTGGGTCAGTGGCAGGGTGGCAGGCACGCGCACGCCCAAGCGCCAGATTCGCGATGGCTTTGTCATCATGCTGTGCGTGGGCGTGCTCAATCTGGTGGCTAACCTGCTGTTTACCGCCCACGTGGCCTGGGCCTTGCTGCCGCTGGGAATCTTTGCCTTCGGCTGGGCCATGATGGTGCCAGTGGTGACGCTGCTGGTGTTGGACTTGCACCCCGCGCGCAGGGGCATGGCCTCATCGCTTCAAATGTTTATTGGCTCCACCGCCAACGGCATCGTGGCAGGTTTGATTTCCCCTTGGGTGATGCACTCCACCTTGGCTTTGGCGAGCGCATCGCTGGCCATGATGTGCGTCGGCCTGTGCGCTTGGATGTGGCTTCGCCGGCGGTGGCCAGCCCTCGGTGCGGACATCGTTAGCGCAGAGCCTTAAGCAGACACTGTGCGCGTTCGCGCCACTTAGCCTTGGGTTCTGGATGGCGCAGAACGCTGTGACGGTGAAGGGACAGTCTCGTCTTGCGTCTTGCGGTGCGCTGTGCGAACGCAAATTCGGGTGTGGCCCTGGTCATCTTTGTCCAGGTAACGCAGATCCACAGGTTGGGGCACCGACGTGAGCCGCGTTGGCAGGTTGACGATGCGCAATACCGTTCTCATGATTGACTCCCTGAACTTTATTAGTATTCATTTCGGATATTAAATCAATTAAACAATATTCCTCATCAATTTGCGCTGCATTTTGAAAATATCTTGGGATTGCACAATGGCTGTCTCCGCAGATCGGCCTTGCGAGGGCCCCATGCCTTGCTACCGGTTTACAGATCGAGCGCCGGGCGCAATGCGCTGCGTGGCACATAACGCCAGCGCCCCAGCGCCGTCGCTGCCATCGCCGCGAGGGCAGCAGCCAAGAGCACTTGGTGCCACGAGGTTTGCCAGACGCCATCAAATGCGCCAAACAAACTGGCCTTGAGGCCGTGCACCACCCAGGTAATGGGTAGCCAAGGGCTCACACTGGCGAAAAAAGTGCCACTGAGTTCAATCGGCAATACCCCGCCTGAGGACGACAGCTGCACCGCCAAAAACAGCATGGACAGTGCCTTGCCCGCATCGCCCAAAAGCCGGGTCAAGGCACACACAATCAGCAAAAACGCCAAGGCCGCCGTGATCACGGTGCAAGCCAGTGCCGCGGCATGCAACACTTTGATGTGCAGCACAAACTCCACGGTTACCAAGACGAGCAGCGCCTGCAGAAGCACCACGGTTGCCGGCAGCAGCAGTTTTCCGACCAGACGCGTCACCGGGTTGAAATTCCGGGCGGCCCGCGGCAGCACCCGCAGGTTGACCAAAAAAGCGGCAATTCCCGCGCCCAGCCACAGCGCCGCTGGGATGATGTTGGCCGAAAAGCCGCTGCCGCTGTTTTGCACGCTGGCTTCGACTTCCAGAACCGGTTGCACCGAGTTGGCCAAGCCCCGCGCGCTGCCCAGGGGCGCATCTTGGGCCGCAGGCAGTGCGTTGACCAGCAGGGTGGTTGCGTCCATCAGCGCGCGGCTGGCGCCACTGATTTTGTCGTTGGCCTGCGCCAAGGTGACGCTGGCGCTGGCGAGTTCACTGGCTCCTTGGGTAAGACTGTCAATCTGAGCGTCTTCTGGCAGCTTGCCCACCATGGAACGAATCGCCCCGTTCATGGTCCGCACGCCATTGGTCAGGGTGCCGACTCCCGCACTCAGCTGTCCAGCGCCATCGCTGAGTTTCTGCTGGCCAGCGCCGGCACTTCGCAAGCCGATGTCGAGCTGGGTCAGGCCCAGTGCCAATTCACTGACCGCATCACGCACCGCGGGACGTACCAGCAAACTGCTGTCCGCCTCTTTTTTGAAAGCCTCGACGCTCGCGTTGAGTACCTGGCTGCCTTCTTGCAAGCCTTGAAAAGCCCTGCGCATTTCCTCCTGGTTGGCCGCGAGCGTGTCCGCGCCTATGGCCAGCGCAGTCAAATCGGAATTGCGGGGGCGCTTGGCGTCCAGCGTGCGCAGGCCTCCCGCAAGCTGGCGCGTGCCGCCGCCCCACTGGGCGACACCGTCACTCAAGCGTGCCGCACTGTTGCTCAATGCCTCGGCACCCATGGCAGTTTTGGAAGTGCCACTGCTGAGTTTTTCGGCTGCCGCTTGCAACTGGCTTGCCGCCTGACGCAGTCGCTCGACGCTGTTCTTTGAGCCCGTCGCGTTCAGGAGCACCAAACTCCAGCGCTGCTCATTCAGGCTCTCGTTGACTTTGTGCCCCAGTTCGGCCGCAAACAGTTGTGCGATGCGCGCGCCTTCGAAGCTGTTGCCCTCCGAGGCATACACCACCAATTTGCCAGCGCCGGGTTGGGCGCCCGGCACCGCGTTGGAGCTGAAATCCTTGGGAATAATGAGCGCAAAGGCCAGCGTGCCGTGGCGTACTTGTTGTCGCGCTTGGTCGGCGTCCTCTAAGCGCAGGTAACCAAAGCGGGGCGTGCGTTCCAGCTGCGCCACCAGTTCGCGCCCCATATTGACGTCTTGCTCGCGGTACACCACCCCCTGGTCCAGGTTGACCAGGCCGACTTGCAAGGCGCCGCTGTTGGCCACGGGATCCCACAAACTCGAGAGGTAAATCACCACATAAAGCGCTGGGATGAGGGATACCGCCACAAGCGCCAGCAGCGACCGGAAGCTGCCGAAGAAATAGGCCGCCTCCAGCCTGGCCAGCCACCGGATTTGGCGCAGCCAAGCCCAGGGATGTCGAACCAAAAAGTCGACGATCCTTGTGCGGCCAGCCGGTTTCACCAACGCACGCCCAAACGCAAGAAAAGTTTGCTCAGAACAAACAGCGGTCCGACCAGGAGGTATTGCAGGTCTTCAAAAAAGGAGGGCTTTTTGCCTTCCAGGTGGTGACCAATGAACTGAAAAATCCAGGCCACCACGAACACCGCCACCGACACCTGCAGCAGCACCCCGCGCGCGTCCAAGGCATCTACGGCAGCCAGCAGTACCGAGGACACCAGCACCATGCAGACGGTAAAGCGCCAGGATAGGCGGATGTAATAGACCATGCTCGAGGCAAAAAACAGCACGGCAAGCGCAGGGTGGATGGCAAACACCATTCCGACCAGGCTCAGCATGATCGCGGGGATGGCGATGAAGTGAATCAGTTCGTTGACAGGGTGCGTGTGGCTGAGACCGTAGTGGTCCAGCAAGGCGTCTACTTTTCGCACGGGGGCAGCATCATTGAGAGCGGCATCGTGGTCTGGGGCAGTGGTGGGCATCGCGGTGTCCTGGGGTGAGGGTTGAAAAAGTGGGGGGCCTTACAACTTAAGCTTTTAGCAGTTGCTTGAGCCATCCCGCCAAGCGCCCCTGGAAGCAATGGCCGCGCCAAATGGCCAACGCATGGTCTGCGCCCGCATAAAGAAATTGGGCTTGACCCGGTTTGGCAATCTGTAATTTTCCGGGTTCAGCCTCCATTACCGCGCGCAGATTTCCAGGAAGAACTGGGCTGTCTTCTTGCACAAAAAAGACTTCAGGGTGGCTGGTGCTGCGTTGGTGTGGGTCCATGAGCAGATGCTGGCCCAGCGCGAGTGAGCTGTCTGCACTGTCTGCCAAGCCTGTGTCTTGCAGCCAAGCCGGGGTGGATTGCGAGAGCACCAACAAGGGCACGTCACAGGCCAGACGGGCGCCACTGGCGAGTACCACGTCATCGCGCTCAAACGCTGCGACCGGCTCATAGAGCACGGTCACACGCTGACTGCGCAGGGTGGCCAAGATGCGTTGGTGCAGCGCGTCCGAATAGTCGCGTGGCGGGTCTTGGGGCGCAGGCACCCAGGTGACAGCGGCGGTCGGCATGCGCTGGCGCACGGCCAAGGCCAATTCAAAACCGGCCAAACAATGCCCTATGACGGCGATGCGCAAGGCACGGCTGCGCCCCATGTCGCAGACTTTGGGCCATTGTTGGATAAAGCCCTCAATGGGCGGTATAAAAAGTCCGTGTTCACGGGCACCTGGCATGGCGCGTTCGATCGCCTCTCGGTGTGGCTGCGCTCCAATGTTGATGGACAAAACGTCGTAATCCAGCACCTGCCGGTCATCCAGCAATACGGTACGCGAATCGGCATCCATGGCCCGTCCTTGGCGGCCCGCCCAGCGGACCTCTGTCCCTTTGATCAGTTGCGCAACGTCGGTCAGACACTGCGTCAATGGCGTTTCATTGGCCATAAAGCCGGCCAGCATGCGTTGCGAAAACACCTGGGTGTGTTGGGTCAGCAGCGTGATTTCCGCATGGGCAATCGGGCGGCTTTGCAGTGACTTCAGAAAACGCAAATGCGCAGGTCCCGCACCCCACAGCAGCAGGCGGGTAGGGCGGCGGTAGGAGGCCACGGGGCCCGCAGGCGCGACTTCGCTCAGCTCTGGAAAGGCGCTGGAGGGGTCGCTGGCCTCTGGCGCAACTGCTTCAATAGGGGTGCCTGTCATGGCCTCTATTGTTCCATGAGCCAGACGCTTGAGGACAATTGGCTCGCACTACGCACCTGGGCCACCACGGTGGTGTGGACGTAGCCTGCTTCGCGCAGGGCCGCGAGGCAGTCTTGAGCACGGTGAGCCGGCACGCTGCACAGCAGTCCACCCGCGGTTTGAGGGTCAAACAAAAGATCCAAGCGCGGCTGGTACCCCGCCCGGGCGCTGCATTCTGCATAGTTGCCAATGGCGCTGGCCTGGCGCGCATTGGCAGTCTGCAGTGAGCTGTGGATGCCCGCCTGCAAGCACTCCAGTGCACCCTCCAGCAGCGGCAGTGACTGCAGGTCGAGCAGCACCTCCACCTCCGAGGCCTGCGCCATTTCCACCAGATGGCCCAGCAGGCCAAAACCGGTGACGTCGGTACACGCTTTGGCGCCGTGGGCTTGCACAATCTGCGCGGCTTGTCGGCTCGATTGGGCCATGCAGTCCAGCGCAGCCTCCACCCAGCGGCCGCGGGCCTGGCCCAGCGCATGCGCGGCAAACAGGGTCCCGGTGCCCAAGGGCTTGGTCAGGAGGACGACGTCGCCCACCTGCATGCCACCTTTGGTCATCACACCGTGCAATTGGCCGTGCGCATCGATATCGACCAGGCCGTTGATGGCAAAACCCAGCGCCAGTTCCTGGCCTTCGCCGGTGTGGCCACCCACCAGCGTGCAAGCGGCAGCGTTGAGCACATCAACGGCACCCGCCATCATCTGCGACAGCAGCATGCGGGTTTGGCGGTCCAGGCCCGGGGGTACCGTAGCGATGGCAGTGGCGGTATGCGCTTGTGCGCCCATGGCAAACATATCGCCCAGCGCGTGGTTGGCTGCGATCTGGCCAAACCGGTAGGGGTCGTCCATGAATGCGCGAAAGAAATCGACGGATTGCACCAGCGCCTTGCCCGGTGGCACGCGCACCACCGCAGCGTCGTCGGGCGCGCCCAGCCCGATCAGCACATCCGCGTTGGGCAGGGGGCGCAGCGCGCCCAGTGCCTGTGAGAGCACACTGGCGCCCACCTTGGCGCCGCAGCCGCCGCAGCGCATGGCCTGCGCCGCTTGCGACTGCTGCGCTTCACCCTCGCTCAGACCGGCAAACACCGAGGCTTCAGCGTGTGCTGGGCTTGCCATGCTGGGGAGACCCAGCGGGGAGAAGCGCTGCATAAAGCGCCGATCAATCCCATCTTTCCAACGCCACACCCAGGCACCGGCAAAGTCCAGTGCCCCGCGCGATGCCACGGCATAGCGGTCGCCGGTGCTGATCAAGGCCAACCAGCGCCGCTGCGGGCGGTAGGGCCGCAGGGGCAGCCCCAGCAGTGCGTGGCGCAGGTTGCGCGCCAGCGGCATGCCCATGCGCACCGCAAACACACCGGCTTTTTCCAGAGTCTCGCCTTCCATGTGGGCGACATCGCCCGTGGCAAAAATGCGCGGGTCGGTGATGGACTGCAGCTGGCTGTTGACCCGGATGCAGTGCGCCTCGTCCAATGCCAGCCCGGTGCTCGGCAGCCAGGAGCCGCCACCGGCTTGGGTCACCCAAAAAACTGCATCGGCGTCCACCCATGTTCCGCCGGTACGGCCCTGACCTTCGCTGCTTTGTACTTGCACGCCCTGGGCGCTGACCTGCGTCACCCGCACACCCGTGTGCACCTGCACACCGCGGGCTTGCAGCACCTGGGCAAAGCGGCGCTGCACCCGGGGGTTGTGGGTGGGCAGTACCGATTCGCTGGCCGAAAAAAGCGCAAAGAGCGGCTCTGGGCTTGTCAAACCGAGCGACTTGTGTTCTGCGCGCAGCCGGTATTGCATGGACAGCAGCAACTCCACCCCACCTGCGCCCCCGCCTACTACGGCAATCTGCTGGGGCCCGTTGCCGGCGCGAACCGCCGTGAGCAATTCCAACCAGCGCTGGTTGAAGGCGGCGATGGGCTTGACGCGGATGGCATGTTCTTTTGCCCCCGGAGTCGCCGCCGTTTGCGGTGTCGAGCCGGTGTTGATGGCCAGCAGGTCGTAGTCCAAGGCCGGGCCGTCGCGCAGCAACACCTGGCGGCGCGCCCGGTCTATGCCGATGACCTCCGCCCGCACAAACCGGGCACCGGCGAACACGCACAAGCGCACCAAGTCCAGGTGCACCTCATCGAAGTCGTAATGGCCTGCCACATAGCCGGGCAACATGCCGGAGTACGGGGTGTGCGCATCGGTGCACACCAAGGTGATGCGCAGACCCGGCACCGGCTGCATGGCAAAGGCTTTAAGGACGCCCACGTGGCTGTGGCCACCGCCCACCAGAACGAGGTCACGCAGGATGGGAGGGGTCGCGGCTTGCATGCGGGGTATTGTGCAGTGGGGTGCTGGCAGCCGGCTTCAGCCTCGGCGCCAGGTGTGAAACCAGCGCGCGCCTCGCAGCAGCCATGCTGGCACATGCGCGCGTTGCCAATTGCCAGCAGCATATTTGTTGGCCTCGGTGAAGGTGGGGTAGGCGTGCACCGTGCCCAGCACCGCCTTCAAGCCCAGGCCCTTGCGCATGGCCAGCACGTATTCGGCCAGCATCTCTGCGGCACGGTCGGCGACGATGGTCACGCCCAGAATGCGGTCGCTGCCCGGCACCGTCAGCACGTGGACAAAGCCCCTGGGCGCGGCATCACCCGCTTCGCACAAGGCACGGTCCAGGTCGGCCAGATCGAAGCGTGTGAGCTCAAACGCCACGCCTTGGGCATCAGCCTCCTGCGCGTTCAAACCCACCCGGGCGACTTCGGGCGAGACAAAGGTGGTGAAGGGCAAATGCCGGTAGTCCGCAGCAAAGCGCTTGAAGTCACCCCACAGTGCGTTGACAGTGGCGTACCAGGCCTGGTGCGCCGCAGCGTGGGTGAACTGGTAGGGCCCGGCCACGTCACCGGCGGCGTAAATCGTGGGAAACACAGTCTGCAGGTAGGCGTTGGTCGGAACAGTCCGCTCGGTGGCGATGCCCAGAGTTTCGAGACCGTAGCCTTGCAAACGTGCGCGCCGGCCCACGGCGCAGACCAGCAGGTCGAAGCACAGCGTGTGCTCCAGTCCGCTGCGCAGGTCGCGCACGCGCAGTGACTTTTGCGCATCCTCCCCTGAGCCCTTGGTGCAGCGCAGGGCCTGGTGCTGGGTGAGGACCTGCACGCCTTCACCTTGAAGGGCACTTTGCACGAGGTCGCTGACCTCAGTGTCTTCGCGGGGCAACAGGCGCTCGCCTGTTTCCACCACCGTGACCGCGGCACCCAAGCGCGCAAAGGCTTGGCCCAGCTCGCAGCCGATCGGCCCACCCCCGAGCACCACAATGCGCGCGGGCAGGGTGGCGCAAAGCGCGAGCTGGCTCCACAGCGTGTCGCTGGTAGCAAAGCCCACGTCGTGCAGACCGGGCAGCTCGGGCACGACAGGCTGGGCACCGGCCGCAATCACGATGGCACGGGTGCGGATGCGCTGGGGGTTTTGGCCTGGCCGGGTGACTTCCACCGTCCACGGGTTGATGATGGTGGCGTGGCCTTGCAGCACGTCCACGCCCAGCGCGGTGTACCGCTCGACGCTGTCATGCGGCGCAATGCTGGCAATCACCTTGTGGATGCGCGCCATCAGCGCCGGAAAATCCAAATCAGGTGCAGGAGCCACGACGCCAAACTGCGCTGCGTTGCGCACCTGCTGCGCCACCTTGGCGCTGTGAATCAAGGCTTTGCTGGGCACACAGCCGTAGTGCAGGCAGTCACCGCCCAAAGCGCGTTCTTCGACCAAGGTGACTTTGGCCTGCGCAGCAGCGGCCACATAGGCCGATACCAAGCCCCCCGCGCCGCCACCGATCACCACCAGGTTGGTGTCGAAACGGCGCGGTCGTTGACTGCGCCACGGTGCGAGCAGGCGGCGTTGTTGCAGACGCGCCAGCACCTGTTTGGCCACGAGGGGCAAGAGGCCGACCGCCAGACCCGCCACGGCCAGCGCCAGCAGCAGGGCGGGGCTGAGCACCTCGCGCGCGCTGCTCAGTGTGCCCAGTTGCTGGCCAGCGGCCACATAAATCACTGTGCTTGGCAACATACCGATCTGGCTCACCCCATAAAAGGTGCGTACGCGCACGCTGCTCAGGCCCATCAGCAGATTGACCAGTCCAAAGGGCACCACGGGAATGAGGCGCAAACCCAGCAGGTACAGCGCACCCTCGTGCGACACGCTGTGGCGTATGGCCTGCACCCTGGGCCCCATGTGCTTGCGCAGCCAGTCTGCAAACAGATAGCGCGCCAAGCAAAACGACAGCGTCGCGCCCAGGGTGGAGGCAAACGACACCAGCAGCACGCCCCACCCCAAGCCCAGAACCGCGCCTGCGGCCACCGTCAGCACTGCAATGCCAGGCACAGAAAAGGCGGCAACCAGCAGGTAGAGCGTGAAAAATGCGGCGCGAAACTGCCAGGCAGACGCCTGGTGCCAGCGCTGCAAATCGGCCAACTGGCTTTTCACCAGGGCCAGCCAGGCCGCTTCGTCGGGCGCCTGCCACCACCACAGCAGTACCAACATGCCAAGGCCCAGCAGCAGGCCGGTGCGCCACACCCAAGCGCTGCGCTGCTCCCGCTGGCTGTGGGCCTCAGTCATTTGCGGCCTCTTGCGGCGCTGCGCAGGCGCGCGGCGCAAACGCCTGCACGCCCCAGCGCACGCGGGTGACCAGTGTCAGAGCGCACAGCGCGGCGAAGCCATAGGCTAAGGGTGCGAAATGTGCAGGCCAGAGGCAGGCCGCCGCAAAAAACGCCAGCGTTTCGGTGCCTTCGGTCAGGCCGCCCAAAAAATAAAAGGATTTGCCGGGATAGGCCAGGTTGGTCATGCCGCGCTTTTGCGCCAACACGGCAAAGGCCAGAAAGCTGCTCGCCGTGCCCACAAAAGCTGCCAGCACCACAGCGGCAGCAAGCGCGTTGTGGTGGGGGTCGGCCAGCGCAAAGGCCAGCGGAATGCTGGCGTAAAACACAAAGTCCAGCGTGATGTCTAAAAAACCGCCCAGGTCGGTGGCTGTGGTGAGGCGCGCGACTGCGCCATCGAGCGCATCGCACAGACGCGACAAGCCAATCGCCAGCAAGGCTGATGCGAACGCGCCTTGGGTCACGAGCAAAGCGCCCACCAGGCCGATGGCAAAGCCAGTCCAGGTCAGCGCATTGGCACCCACGCCGGCGCGCACCAGCACGCGGGCCACGGCCTGAACCGGGGGGTGCATCAGTGACAAGGCAAAGCGATCGAGCATGGGGGCATTGTCGGCGCTCGGGCAGGCCGCTTAGTCCAGCACGGTCAGACGCTGCGGGTCCGCCACGTCGGCCGCATCGTGGCTCACCAGAATGGCCGGGATGCCGCGTTGTGCCACCGCAGCAAACACCAGCTCGCGCATGCGCTGGCGCAAAGGCGCATCGAGCTTGGAAAAAGGCTCGTCGAGCATCAAGGCCAGCGGCTCTGCCAGCAGGGCACGGGCCAAGGCCACGCGCGCGCGCTGACCGCCCGACAGGGTGGCGGGGTCGGCATCGGCAAAGGACTGAAGTTCCACCTCGGCCAGAGCGTCCAGCGCCTGAGACCGGCGTGCAGCCCGTGGGCCCGCAGGCACGGCAAAC
Organism: Comamonadaceae bacterium; assembly: GCA_947371775.1. Lineage (GTDB taxonomy): Bacteria > Pseudomonadota > Gammaproteobacteria > Burkholderiales > Burkholderiaceae_C > Allorhodoferax. Next base: position 4,356 of record CANBQX010000034.1, on the reverse strand, counting down.
AGCAGGTTTTCCAGCACGGTCAGGTGTGCAAACAGCAGGTCGTCTTGCATCAGCAAGCCTACGCGGCGCTGGTGCGTGGGCAGGGTGTCGATGCGCTTGCCGTTCAAGGCCACAGTTCCGTCGAAGCTCACTGCGGTGTCCAAGGTGCCGCAAACGGCCGCCAGCACGCTGGATTTGCCCGAGCCGCTGGGGCCCATCACGGTATGCACCACGCCACCCGGAACCGTGAGTTCCAGTGCAGCAAGCAGCACGCCCGCAGGCGTTTGCAGACGGTGCACATCCATGTGCAGCAGCTGGGCAGGGTGGTCGTGGGCCATGGGCGCGCCTATGCTACTGCAGGGTCTGGCGGGGGCTGAATCGCCGCGCACGGCCAATCACTGCAGCCATGGCAAACACCAGGGCGGGTAGCGTCCACAACAGGACCGCATACGCCGCCATCAGCGAGCGCTGCCCGCCAGCGGCCAGGGCGACCGCTTCGGTGTTCACCGTGGCGAAGCGGCCCGCGCCCACATACAGCGTGGGCAAGTACTGCGCCACGCTCACGGCAAAGCCCACCGCAAACGACGCAGCCAAAGGCGCCCGCAGCAAAGGCCATTTGATGCGCCAGAGGAAGGCCGCGTGCGAACGTCCCAGGCTGGCGGAGACCGCCTGCAGCCGTGGATCAAAGTGGCCATAAGGCCCTTGCAAAGTCAGCAGCACATAGGGCAACACACACAGGGTGTGCGCCAGCCACAGGCCCTTGAAGCTGCCATCCACGCCCCAGGCCAGTGCCAGCTGGTGCAGGCCCAAAGTCCACAGCACCGTGGGTAGCAGCAGCGGCAAGTACCACAGGCCTTGCAGGCGCTGCTGCCACGGTGGGGGCGCGCATTCCAGCCAGGCCACACACCCCAGCAAGGCCGACGCACTGCTGGCCAGCGCCAGCGCCAGCGTGTCCCCCACCACGTCGGCGCTTTGCGCCACGGATTGCCATGCGTGGACCGTCCATCCCTGCGGCCACAAGGCAGGAAACAGCCATGGGCCCATGGCACTGCCCAAAACCAGCGCCGCTGCCACCGCCGTGTAGGCCAGCGCAAGCACCTGCAACAACACGGGGGGACGCTCGATTCCCGATGTCGCGCCTGTGCCGTCTTGGGTGGTGAAACCGCGTGTCCACCCCGCCTTGGCCCCGTGGCGCCACTTCGCTTGCAGGGCAGGGCCCGCCAGGGCCACCAGCACCACGACGCCGGTGAGCAGCCAGGCGCCCGCCGCACCCATGGCATTGCGTGCCGGATCGGGGTCTTGCAGCCATTGCCAGGTCAGCACGGCCAATGGTGCCGGGGTGGATGGCCCCGCCAGCATCGCCACGTCCACCACCGTGATGCTGTAGACCAGCACCGCCAGCAGTGGCGCCTGCAAGCGCGGCAGCAGTTGGGGCCACACCACGCGCCACCAGGCCGTGCGCGGGCGGTAGCCCAGACTGTGTGCCATTTGCATTTCCAGCTTCAGCCGACGTGCCAGGTCCGGGCGGCCCAATTGCGCTGCTGCTGCCCAGAGCAAGAAGGGAATTTCTTTCAAGGCCAGCACTGCGATCAATCCCAGCCCCCAGGGGTCTTGTGCGCTTTGCCACAGTGGCGGGGTGTCCAAGCGCAGTGCCAAGCCATCGTTGAAAAGGGCTAGCAAGGCGGCGCCCAGGCGCACCAGCCACCCCGAAGGTGCGAGCAGCAGCACCAAGCCGATGGCAAAGGCCGCATGGGGCAGGGCCAGCATGGCGGGCACGCGGCGCATCAGCAGGTGCCACTGTGCCGTGCCGTGGGTCGCCGCAAGAATCAGTGCCGTGCCTGTGAGCGCGAGTGCAAAAGCCGCGCCCCCGGTGTAGAGGCTGAGCCAGAGGGCCGGTACAAGCGCAGGCTGGGCCGCAAGATCAGCCCAGGCCCGCCCATCGGCGGCTGCCCAACAAGCGGCGGCCAAGGTCCAGGCCAAAACCAGTGCGGCGGACCCTGCCAGGGCGAAGGCGGCTGCGCGCGGGCCCGATTCAAACCGCATCGCCCTGCGCGCCGCGTGGGATGTTGTTTACTGCGCGGCCCAACCGCCGTCCATGTTCCAGGCCACGCCACGCACATTGTTGGCGGCAGCGGAACACAAAAATACGGCCAGTGCGCCGAGTTCATCAGGCGTGGTGAATTGCAAGGAGGGCTCTTTCTCGCCCAAGAGCAGCGCGGTGGCTTCAGCGTTAGAGACGCCCAACGCCGCCGCTTTGGCGTCCACTTGTTTTTGCACCAGGGGGGTGAGTACCCAGCCGGGGCAAATGGCGTTGCAGGTCACGCCGGTGGTGGCGTTTTCCAGCGCGGTGACCTTGGTCAGGCCCACCAGGCCGTGCTTGGCCGCCACGTAGGCTGACTTCTCGGCCGAGGCCACCAGGCCATGGACCGAGGCCACGTTCAAAATGCGGCCCCAGTTGCGCGACAGCATGCCGGGCAGCGCAAAGCGGCTGGCGTGGAAGGCGCTGCTCAGGTTGATGGCCAGCACCGCGTCCCAGCGCTCGGGTGGGAAATTCTCGACCCGCGCCACGTGCTGAATGCCGGCGTTGTTGACCAGAATGTCGACGGCACCAAAGGTGGCCTCGGCGTGGCGCACCATGGCTTCGATCTCGGCGGGCTTGCTCATGTCGGCGCCGTGGTAGCTCACGGCCACGCCGAATGCTGCGATTTCTGCCTTGGGGCCTTCGACGTCGCCAAAGCCATTCATCACGATGTTGGCGCCCTGCGCGGCCAGCGCTTTGGCCAGCCCCAGACCGATGCCGCTGGTGGAGCCGGTAACGAGAGCGGTTTTGCCTTTGAGCATGGGGATTCCTTCTTTGTCAGTGCGGGGCCGGGGCCCTGGGGGTTGCATCCATTACGATCACCGCATTATCAATCTGCCGCACTGCGGGTCGTCGACGCCCCGCCTGCCCCCACCACATGTCCCAGCCTACTTTGCACTTCTTGCCCTGCAGCACGCCGGAGCCTCACCGCATGGCCTATTGGCAGTGGGGCGACCCGGATGCGGCGCATACCGTGATCTGCGTGCATGGTCTGACGCGCCAGGGCCGCGACTTTGACGTGCTGGCCCAGGCGCTGGTGGAACGCGCCGGTGGCGCGCTGCGGGTGGTGTGTCCCGATGTGGTGGGCCGGGGCAAAAGCGATTGGCTCAAAGACCCGATGGGCTACCAAATTCCCCATTACGCCGCCGACATGCTGGCGCTGATCACCCAGCTCAAGCCCACGACGCTGGACTGGGTGGGCACCAGCATGGGTGGCTTGATCGGCATGGTGGTCTGCAACCTGGCGGGCAGCGTGGGGGTGCCGGTGCGCCGCCTGGTGCTCAATGACGTGGGTCCGGTGATCGAGTGGTCGGCCTTGCAGCGCATTGGCCAGTACCTCGGCAAGGGCGGCCCGTTTGCATCGGTGCAGCAGGCCGCAGACGCCATGTGGGCTATCTCGAGCAGCTTTGGCCCGCACACGCCAGCGCAGTGGCTGGCGCTGAGCCAACCCATGCTGCGCCAGGTGAACCAAGCGGTTCAAGGCGCTTTGCAAGAAGCGGTCTACGCCATGCACTACGACCCGGCCATTGCGTTGCCCTTCGGGCAGGCCACGCCCGAGTCGGCCGCGCAGGGCGAAGCCTTGTTGTGGCAGGCCTATGACGCCATCACCGCGCAGACCCTGTTGATCCGGGGGGGCGATTCTGATTTGCTGTCCAAAGCCACGGCCTTGCAAATGACGCAGCGCGGCCCCCATGCCCGCTTGGTCGAATTTGCGGGTGTGGGCCATGCACCCACGTTGGTGGCGCAGGAACAAACCGAGGCCGTCGCTTCCTTCTTGCTTTCGGCGGGCGTCTAAGTACACAACGCAACACCGCATGCAACGCCACGACCACGAGGGCTCCAGCACACCGTCGGCATTGATTGCCGCCACGGCCGACAGCCTGCCTGCCCAGGCCGATGCCCTGGCGCGTGCGCGTGCTTTTGCCGAACCCTTGTTGGCCAATGCGGTGCTCGACACCGGCGAAAACATCTTGGCCCATGCCGACGCTGTGGCCGCCATCTTGGCCTCCATCGGCGGCTCGCAGGCCATGCAGGCTGCCAGCTACCTGGTCTACGCCTGCGAGCACCTGAACAAACCGCACGAGGTGATCGCCAAAGCCTTTGGCGACAGCTTTGCCGACCTGGCGCTGGAGACCACCAAGCTGGTGCGCCTGCAACGCATGGCACGCATTGCCCAAAACGCCGCCAGCCGCAGCGCGCAGGCCGCGCCCATGGCCCAAACCGCCGCCGCGCAGACCGAGAGCGTGCGCAAAATGCTGCTCGCGTTTTCGCGCGACTTGCGCGTGGTCATGCTGCGC
>CANBQX010000033.1 GCA_947371775.1 Comamonadaceae bacterium | reverse complement strand
ACATGCACACGGCCCACGACCAGGGAGTTGCACTCAATGACCGCGCGCTCAAACACGTGGGCCAAAGGCAGATACGACAAGACACGGAATTCCTGACCGGCGGACGCATCGACGCCGCCCATGTTCAGGCCGACCGAGTATTCGCAGGCCGAGGTGATGCGCTCAAAGCTGTGCATCACGCCCTTGGGCTGCCCGGTGGATCCGGAGGTGTAAATCAGCATGGCCAGATCGGTGCCTGCGCGCTGGGGGAAACCGGCGACAGGCGCCGTGCGTGTGGTAATGGCGTCCCAGGTCTCGTAAGGGGTGGCGGGCGCCAAGGGGAAGGCAATGCGGGGCATGTGCTCAGGCACGCCCGGCTCTTGCTCAGGCCAGGTGTCGAGCTTGCCCACAAACAACAGGCTGGCCTCGCTGTGCTCCAGCACATAGCGGATGGTGCCTGCGGCCTCGGTCGGAAAAATCGCCACCGTGGTGTAGCCCGCCATCCAGATGGCGAGCTCGGCCATGAAGAAATGGGCGCAATTCTTGGACAAGATGCCGATGCGCGCACCCGGCGCATAGCCCAGGCCTTGCAGGTGGGTGGCCATGCGGCGCGACTGGTCCAGGGTCTGGGCCCAGGTGTAATCGGCCACTTGGCCGTTGCCCAGTGGTTGGGTCAAGAACACTTTGTTGGCGCGCTCTTTTTCGTGCTGGTAGATGTAGTCCAGGATCAATTTGTTGGTAGTCATGTTTGTCTCGTCGTCGTTTTAATCGGGCGAATGGTAATCGTGTTCCAAGTCTGCTTTAGGCTGTGCCGACAACCCCCCCATCGCAGGCAATGGTTTGGCCGACCACAAATTCACCTGCACGTGAACACAAAAAGGTGGCCAGGCCGGCGATGTCCTGGGGTGTGCCCACCCGTCCACTGGGATTGGCTTGACCGACCTGGTCCCAGTTGACCCCTTCGGTTTCGCCGCCAAAGCCCACGCCTGTGCTGAGCATCCAGGTGGGGAACGGCCCGGGCGCAATAGCGTTGAACAGAATCCGCTCTTTGGTCAGGTGCGTTGCCATAAAACGGGTCAGATGGTGCACCGCGGCTTTGGACGCACCGTAAGAAAACGCGTCAAACGACGAGCTCTTGAGCCCGTCAATCGAGCCGATGTTGATGACCCGTGCCGGGCTGGCGCCCTGCCCCGCTGCACGCAACAGGGGCAGCAGCTTTTGCGTCAAGAAGAACACGCCTTTGACATTGGTGTCCATCACCTTGTCCCAGCCCACTTCTGGAAACTGGTCCAGTGGCGCACCCCAGGAAGCCCCTGCGTTGTTGATCAGGATGTCCAACTTGGATTCGTGCGCGCTGAGCTGCGCGGCCAGGCTTTCTACGCCCTGGAGTTTGGACAAATCGGCCGGCAGTGCAATGCACTCGCCGCCGTAGGCCTGGCTCAGGCGCTGGGCCGTTGCCTGGCAGACATCGGCCTTGCGCGAGGAAATATAGACCTTGGCACCTTGGGCCAAAAAGCCCGCCGCGATCATTTCGCCAATGCCGCGCGAGCCGCCAGTGACCAGGGCGGTTTTGCCTTGGATGGAGAAAAGGTTGTTGAAGTTTTCAGTCATGGTGGTGCTCCAGAATATTTTTTAAATTCGAATACGCGCTCAAGCCGCCTGTGCGGCACCCCATGCCAGCGCCAGCTCGGTGCCCTGTTTGATGGCGTGCTTGGCGTCCAGCTCTGCCGCCTTAAAGGCGCCGCCAATCAGGTGCACGGTGCAACCGGCGGCTTGCAGCGCGTCTTGCAATTCGCGCTGCGGCTCCTGGCCCGCGCAGAGCACCACGGTGTCGGCAGGGATGGTGATGTCTTTGTCGCCGACGGTGATGTGCAGACCTGCGTCATCCACCTTGCGGTAGCTGACGTTGTTGAGCATGTCCACCTCGCGGTTTTTCAGCGACGTGCGGTGAATCCAACCCGTGGTCTTGCCCAAGCCATCGCCGACTTTGCTGGCCTTGCGCTGCAGCAGGTAGACCTTGCGCGGGCTTTTCTCGATGTGTGCGGCTTGCAGGCCACCCGGGGTGGAATGCGTGGTGTCCACGCCCCACTCGGTAAAGAACTTGGCTTTGTCCTGGCTGGGGCTCACACCCTCGTGCAGCAGGTATTCAGCCACATCAAAGCCGATGCCCCCTGCGCCCACCACGGCCACGGTCTTGCCTACCGCGCACTTGTCGCGCAACACGTCCAGATAGCCACGCACTTTGGGGTGCTCAATGCCTTCGATGTCAGGCGTGCGGGGTGTGACACCGGTCGCCAATACCACCTGCGTAAAGCCCACGTCCAGCAGAGCCTGCGCGCTCACTTTGTGGCCTAGTTTGAGATTCACGCCGGTGAGGGAAATTTGCTTGCCGAAGTAGCGCAGCGTTTCATAAAACTCTTCTTTGCCAGGAATCTGCTTGGCGATATTGAATTGGCCGCCAATTTCGCTGGCGGCGTCAAACAGCGTGACCTCCAGGCCACGGCGCGCTGCGGTGGTGGCAAAGGCCAAGCCGGCCGGTCCGGCGCCCACCACGGCAATGCGCTCTTTGGTGTGCACGGGCGTTTCGACCATCAAGGTCTCGTGGCAGGCACGGGGGTTCACCAAGCACGAGGTGATCTTGCCGCCAAAGGTGTGGTCCAGGCAGGCCTGGTTGCAGCCGATGCAGGTATTGATCTCATCGGCTTTGCCCGCTGCCGCTTTGTTCACGAAGTCGGGATCGGCCAAAAACGGACGTGCCATAGACACCATATCGGCCATCCCGTCGGCCAGCACCTGTTCGGCCACCTCGGGCGTGTTGATGCGGTTGGTCGCCACCAACGGAATACGCACCTTGCCTTTGAGTTGCTGGGTCACCCAGGCAAAGGCCGCGCGTGGAACCTTGGTGGCAATGGTGGGCACGCGGGCCTCGTGCCAGCCGATACCGGTGTTCAAAATCGTGACGCCTGCGGCCTCCAAGGCCTGGGCCAGCTGCACCACCTCGTCCAAGGTAGAGCCGCCCTCGACCAGGTCGAGCATGGACAGACGGAAGATCACAATGAAATGGGGGCCTACCCGGGCGCGGGTGCGGCGCACGATCTCCAAGGGAAAGCGGATGCGGTTCTCATAGCTTCCGCCCCAGGCATCGTCACGGTGGTTGGTGTGGGCAGCAATGAATTCATTGATCAAATAGCCTTCGGAGCCCATGATCTCCACGCCGTCATAGCCTGCGCTTTGGGCCAGCGCCGCGGCACGCACGAAATCGTCAATGGTTTGCTCCACTTCCTCCGTGGTCAAAGCATGGGGGCGAAAGGGGTTGATAGGTGCCTTGATGGCGCTGGGGGCCACCAACTCCGGATGGTAGGCGTAGCGCCCAAAGTGCAGGATTTGCATGCAAATCTTTCCACCCGCCGCATGCACCGCATCGGTCACCACCTTGTGCTGTTGGGCCTCTTGCGGCGTGGTCATGCGAGCGCCGCCGGGCATGGGGCGCGCACGGTCATTGGGCGCAATGCCGCCTGTAACCATCAGCGCCACACCGCCCCGCGCGCGCTCGGCGTAGAAAGCGGCCATGCGCTCGAAACCGTTTTTGGCCTCTTCCAGGCCCACGTGCATGGAGCCCATGATCACGCGGTTTTTGAGGGTGGTGAAGCCCAGATCGAGGGGGCTCAACATCAAGGGATAGGCTGACATACAAAAAGCTCCGCAAAGTGCGATGGAAAATTTTCCCAATGGGGTTCAAGTGGTCAGTGTAGGCAAGTTCACCCCCAACTCCATTGCTTTGCGTGACAGGGAAAGCCCTCGGTTGACACCACCGTGACCCATAAAAAAGCGGCCATTGAAGGCCGCTTCTAGCAACGTGTTCCGTCGAACACGAATCTACACGACGGTTTGTGGCCCCTTCTTGGCCTGACGCACGAACGTGAAGATCTGCCACAGCATGAATACGGCAATCAATGCCAGCAAGCTGCCGCTGATGGGACGGGTAAAGAAGGAGCCAAAGTCGCCACGGCTGATGAGCAACTGGCGACGGAAATACTCTTCGAGCATGGGGCCCAGGATGAAGCCCAGCATCAAAGGCGCAGCCTCCAGCCCCAGACGCATGAACATGTAGCCGATAAAGCCAAAGGTCGCCGTGATGTAAACGTCGTCCAGATTGTTGTTAATGCTGTAGGTACCGATGCAGCAGAAAAACAGAATGGCTGGGAACAGCACGCTGAACGGGATCTTGAACACTGAGAGCCAGTAGCGCACCAGCGGCACATTCAGAATCACCAGGAAGCAGTTACCCACCCACATACTGGCAACCAAACCCCAAAACAAGTCGGGGTGGTTGGCAATCATGTTCGGGCCGGGTTGCACACCTTTGACAATGAACGCCGCCATCATCAGGGCCATCACGGCATTTTCAGGAATGCCAATGCTCATGAGCGGAATAAAGCTGGTGCGCGCAGCGGCTTCATCCGCGGCAGCTTGACCGGCCACGCCTTCGATCGCGCCATCGCCCATTTCATGCTTGTACTTGCTAAAGCGTTTGTCCACCGCATAGGCGGCGAACTGGGCAATGACCGGACCACCGCCTGGCAACAGACCCAAGATGGATCCAATCACGCTCCCGCGCAAAGCGCTGGGAATAATGCGTTTGAACTCGGGCCAGGTCGGCATGAGTTTGATCGTGCCGTTAAAAGGCGTTTGCTCTCCGCCACCGTCCAGATTTTTGACGATTTCGGCAATACCAAAGCAGCCCAGCGCCACACTGATCAGCCCCACGCCGTCCGCCAGAAAAGGCAGGTCCAAGGTAAAGCGCAAAGCGCCGCTGTTCACGTCCGTACCCACCAGGCCCAGCAACACGCCGATCAAGGTCATGGCCAGTCCATTGAGCATGCTGCCCGTGGTCACAAAACTCACACACACGAAACCAAGCAACATCAGCGCGCAATAGTCGGCAGGGCCGAACAGCAGCGCGACTTCGCCCAAGGTGGGCGCCAAGGTGGCCAGCACCAGAATCGCCACCGTGCCACCAATAAAGCTAGAGATACCCGCCGTAAACAGCGCCAATCCTGTTTTGCCCTTGAGCGTCATCTGGTAGCCGTCAATGCAGGCCACGATACTGCTCGCGTGCGGGATCTTCATGGTGATTGCACTGACACTGTCACCGTACTGCGCACCGTAGTAGATACCGGCCAGCATGATGATGGAACCATCGGTCGGAATGCTGTAAGTCAAGGGCAGCAACAAGCTAATGGTCGACAAAGGGCCCAAGCCCGGCAGCAGTCCGACGAGCGTGCCCACCACGCAACCAATGGCGCAGTACAACAGGTTTTGCCATGTCAGGGCATGCTCAAAACCGAAGGAGAGGTTGTGTAGTAAGTCCATTAGATCAAGGGCAGGTTAAGGCCAAGAAGGTATTTGAATGCGAAGGCGATGGCAATCAAGACCGCCGCTATTTTGAGGTTGCGAACCACCGTGAACGATTTGGCAGCGTAGGCAGTGGAGAACACCAAAAACACGATCGCCAACATCATATTCAGATACTGAGAAATCACGGCAAAACCGCACAAGCCCAGCAGCACTACGGCAATATTTTTAAAGTTGTAGCTGATCGGCACCGGCGGCTTGTAGCGCGAGCCGATGATGGTGGCCACACCGATCATGAACAGCATGCCACTGACGATGAGCGGAAACATGCCTGGCCCAGCTTTGCCCAATTTTCCGATGGAATAGGTCATGGACGTGAGCCCAAACATCAGCGATATCGCCGTGAGGAAGAGCCCACGAATGAGGTTCAAGTTGTTCATTTGGAAATTTAGAAAGTCACCTAGCGGGGGGGCGAGCTTATCAGGACTTCCAGGGCTACGGGGAAACCCTCGCTGCGGGCGCTCACCCTTTCCAGCCACCGCTCAATCAGCAGGTTCGTCGTCTGCCGCATCACGCTCGGCGCGGGTCGCAGGCCGGGGGATTTTTTTCAGACGCACGAGGCGCTTGTGCTCAATCTCGTCTTTCTTGAGTTGCCGCTCGGCGTCCAGGAGCTTGCCCTCCACCAGCCATTGTGAAAACTCAGCGGGTGTCTCCAAGGTCACCCGCCCCAGGCTTGCGCTGCGGAAGTCGTAAATCGCAATTTCTGCGGCCTTTTGCAGATTGATGCGCCCGCCCGACTGCAAGGCGCCGCGCTTTTTGCCGATGGCGGCCAATATTTCCTCGTCGCGCATCTGCGCCACGCCTTCAAGTTTGTAGCGGGCCTCAATGGCGGTGGCGTAGTGCTGGCGCAGGTAGTCCAGCAGCTCGAGCGCAACTTCTTCTTCGTTAAATGCATTGCGTCCAATTGCACCGCTGGCGGCCAGGTTGTAGCCGCTTTTGGCCACGATGATGCGCGGCCACAACACGCCTGGCGTGTCATAGAGGTAGAAATCGTCCGCAATCGTGATGCGCTGCTCGATCTTGGTGACACCGGCCTCATCACCGGTCTTGGCCGAGCGTTTGCCCTTGAGGGTGTTGATCAGCGTGGACTTGCCCACATTCGGGATGCCGCAAATCAGCACCCGCATGGGCTTGGCCATGCCGCCCCGGTTGGGAGCGAGCGCATGGCAGGCCGTCACCAGCGCCCGGGCCGGGGTGCTCATGCTCGCGTCCAATCCCAAGGCGCGCACGCCGGACATGGCGTTGTAGTGCGCCAGCCAGGCCTCGGTGCGCAGCGGGTCGGCCAGGTCTTGTTTGTTCAGGACTTTGAGCGCCGGTTTGCCGCTGGTGATCTCGGCCAGCATGGGGTTGGCGCTGGAGCCGGGCAGGCGGGCGTCGAGCAGCTCGATCACCACATCGATGTCTTTGATGCGCTCGCCAATGGCCTTGCGCGTCAGGTGCATGTGGCCGGGAAACCATTGGATCGCCATAGCTTGTTGTTCTCTCAATCAGGGTCAGTGCCCTGGATTGTCGGGCAGTTTGCCCCGGTCGGCCTCAGCTGCTGCGGCCCAGGCGCTCCGGCATCAGGTACTGTGACAAATACTGCGCAAACGGCAGGCTGTCGCCTTCTTCGATCGCGCGCTGTTGCAAGCGCGAATCTTCAGCAAGTTGCTCAAAATGCGCCAAGGCATGGGCTTCTAAGGGCGTGGCAAGCTCCTGCGCCTTGGTTTCTAAGGAGTGGGCTTTCGCAAAAGCCGCAAACGAGCCACCAAATTCCTGGTGCATGGCCTGCAGCACGCGGGCAGAAGGCAGGGTTTCAGGGTGGTGCAAACTGTTTTCGGCATGCGCCACGGCAGCGCTGTAGTCGCGGGTGCCGTGCGCAGCGTCCAGGGCCTGGGCGATAGACGCAAATTCGCGCACCAAGGCCAAGCCCCAGTCCTTGAGCGCCACCGTACTGTCGCCGCGCTGCAGCTGCAAGCCGGGCTCACGCCCGCGCTCGGCCACGCACTGCTGGTTGCGCGACATGGCCGCAATTTCTTGCGGCGAATCCTGGGGGCTGGGCTGCGACAGGCAATGCAGCAAAAACACATCCAGAAACCGCAGCGTGCGCGCGTTGATGCCCACCGGCTCCAAAGGGTCGAGGTCCATGAGCCGCACTTCCACATATTCCACACCACGTTCCCGCAACGCATGCAGGGGCCGTTCGCCTTGGAAGATGACCCGCTTGGGTCGAATGGTGCCGTAGAACTCGTTTTCAATTTGCAGCAAGGTGCTGGCAAGCTGGCGGAAATGGCCGTCCGGCGCTTGCACGCCCATGGCTTCGTAGGGCGCATAGGGCACGGTCAAGGCCTGGTGCAAGGATGCGGCATAGCCCTCCAGGCTGTTGTAGCTCACCGCGAGTGCACTTTGTGCGTCGCTTTGGTAGCCCAAGCGACCCATGCGCAGCGAGGTTGCAAAGGGCAGCCCCATGGTGCCAGGCCCTAGGGGCTGCAGTGAATGGGCGCGACCTGCGACAAAGGATTCGCACACAGCGGGCGATGCGCCAAACAAATAGAGCAACAAAAACGCATGGCGGCGGAAGTTGCGGATCAGGCCGAAGTAGGCCTCGCTGGAGACCTCTGGCAAGGACCAGTTGTAGTGGATGCCGGAAATGGTTTGCATGCGCCGCCCATAGCGGTAACCCAAGCCACTGCGGTACACCGTTTTGGCCTGACCTACATTAGAGCTGCCGTATTGGCCCAGCGGAATGGCGTCGTCACTCGGCAACTCACAGGGCATGCTCGACACCCACAGCGCCTCCTGGCCCATCGCCTGCAGCGTGAATTTCTGCACCTGGCGCAACTCGTCCAAACACGTCTCGACCCCCGCATGGACACCCGTGATCAGCTCAATTTGCGATTCACTGAAATCGGTGGTGATGTGCGGGTGGGTCAGCGCCGAACCCAAATCTTTCGGGTGCGGGCTCTGCGCCAGCGCACCATCGGGCATGCAACGCAGGCTTTCTTTTTCAATGCCACGGCGAATGCCGCGCAGGCGCTGTGCATCCATGCCTTCCAGGGCGATATTGCTTTCTGTCATGCCAATAGGCCCTCTCATTCCATCCAAGGTCTGTGAACTTAGCACAGCCCTGTGCACATGGGGTGATAGCGGGCTATTGCAAGGCCGCTCCCAATGGAAATATCAGGCCAGGTGCTGGTGGGCACGACCTAGTTCGTGGGCGCCCTGCGCTGCGCCGCTGGCCGGAACGGCCGCATTGGCGCCATCCACGACCTGCGCCAATTGCGCTTGCAATTGCTCAGGCGCATCCGCACCCAAGCCCAGCCACACGCCCTGTGTCAGCGTGATTTGTGCGGCCTCCACACTTCCGGCTCCCGCGCACAAAGTCGTGCGTGTGGGTGCACCTTCGGCCACCAGCACCAGCATCGCCGGCACCACGGCTTCGGGCTTGAGGGCTTCGAGCACCTGGGGCGGCATCAGGTCTTCGGTCATGCGCGTGGCCGCCGTGGGCGCCAGGCAATTGACATGGATGTTGTTTTTGGCACCTTCGATGGACAGGGTTTGCATCAGCCCCACCAGCGCCATCTTGGCCGCACCGTAATTGCTTTGGCCGAAGTTGCCGTAGAGACCGCTGCTGGAGGTCGTCATCAATATGCGGCCGTATTTTTGCGACACCATGTGCGGCCAGACGGCCTTGGTGCAGTGCACTGCGCCCATCAAATGCACATCCAGCACCAGCCGGAAGTCATCAAGCTCCATCTTGGCAAAGCTTTTGTCGCGCAAGATGCCGGCGTTGTTGACCAAAATATCGACCCGGCCCCACGCGTCTACCGCCTGCTGCACCATGGCCTCGACGGCCACCGCGTCGGTCACCGACGCACCATTGGCCAGAGCCACGCCACCTGCCGCCTCGATCTCAGCCACCACCGCTTGTGCAGCGGAGACCGATCCGCCGGAGCCGTCGCGGGCGCCCCCCAGGTCGTTGACCAGTACTTTGGCGCCGCGCTTGGCCAGGGCCAATGCATGCAGGCGCCCGAGGCCACCACCGGCGCCGGTCACAATTGCTACACGGTTTTTGAAGTCCACGGCCATAAAATTCTCCAATCAAGTTGCACAGAGCAGACACAGCCGCCCATAAAAACGCTGACTCTACTGCACACCGGCGACCGCCCTTTCCACCCCCGCAACGAATGTGACACCCATGGAACTGAACTCCGACGTCCCCACCCTGCCCCCGCGTGACGCGGCCACCGTGGTCATGCTGCGCGATGGCGCCCAAGGGCTGGAAGTCTTTTTGGTCAAGCGCCATGGACTGTCCGACGTGCTGGGCGGCGCCTATGTGTTCCCGGGCGGGAAACTCGATGCCGCAGACTGCGATGTGGCCCACCATGCGCACTTTGACCGCAGCGCGCAGGCCCTGCGCAGCGCTTTGGCCGAGGCGGACACCGAGGATCACATTGCCTGCGGCCTGTTTGTGGCGGCCTTGCGGGAGACCTTTGAAGAATCCGGCGTGCTGTTTGCCAGCGAAGCGGCAGGCGCGCAGGCGTCCGACGGAACTACACCCGACTTCCATACCCGCCTGGCCAACAAACAGCTGCGCTTGCACACCAGCGCTGTGCAGCCCTGGACCCGCTGGATCACGCCACGCATGCCCTCAGTCTCCAGCAAACGCTTTGATACCCGTTTTTTCATCGCCGCCATGCCGGAGGGGCAGTTGGCGGTGCACGACAACGTGGAGGCGACCGAAAGTGCCTGGCTGCAGCCGCGCACCGCTTTGCAGCAGTACTGGAGCCGCGAGATTGAGCTGGCCCCGCCGCAAATCATGAGCCTCGCTCAGCTCGCGCGCCACGCCAGCGTGGCCAGTGCGATGGCAGAAGCTGCATCGCGGCCTCCGCCCGTCATCCTGCCCGAGGCCTTCAACGAAAACGGGGAGCGCACGATTTGCTACCCCGGCGACGCAGGGCACCCGGTGCCTGCGCGGGCCATGCCGGGCCCGCTGCGCTTGTATTGGCGCAACAAACGCTTCGAGCCCGAAGGGGGCTTTGACGCCTTGTTTGCCTGAAAAACGGCTTAGGCGGCCAGCGCCAGAGGCGCGCGGATCAGGTGGTCAAAGGCGCTCAATGCCGCCTTGGAGCCCTCGCCTGCCGCGATCACGATTTGCTTGAAGGGCACGGTGGTGCAATCCCCGGCCGCAAACACGCCAGGCACATTGGTGTGGCCTTTGGCGTCCACTTCGATTTCGCCGAATTTGCTCAAGTCCACCACGCCCTTGAGCCATTCGGTGTTGGGCACCAGGCCAATTTGCACGAACACGCCTTCCAGGGCCTCGGTATGTTCCTGGCCGCTGGCCCGGTCTCTGAAACGCAGCCCATTGACCTTGCCGTCCGCACCGGTGATTTCGGTGGTTTGGGCGTTGGCGTGGATGGTCACATTGGGCAGGCTTTTGAGTTTATTCACCAGCACCGCGTCGGCCTTGAGCTGATCGGCAAACTCCACCAGCGTCACGTGCTGCACGATGCCCGCCAAGTCAATGGCCGCCTCCACGCCCGAGTTGCCACCGCCAATCACGGCCGTGCGCTTGCCCTTGAACAAGGGGCCATCGCAATGGGGGCAGTAGGCCACCCCTTTGTTTTTGTACTGCGCTTCGCCAGGCACATTGACATTGCGCCAGCGCGCGCCGGTCGAAAGAATCACCGTCTTGGCTTTCAGGCTGCCGCCGTTGGCCAGCACCACCTCAATCAAATCGCCAGTCCGGGTGGCAGGCACCAGGCGCGTCGCCTGTTGCAGGTTCATGATGTCCACGCCGTAGGAACGCGTTTGCGCTTCCAGTGCCGCAGCAAATTTGGGGCCGTCGGTCTCTAAAACAGAAATGTAGTTTTCAATCGCCAAAGTGTCGTTGGTCTGGCCGCCAAAGCGTTCGGCCACCACGCCCACCCGAATGCCTTTGCGCGCGGCATACACCGCAGCGGCTGCACCCGCAGGGCCACCGCCGACAATCAGCACGTCAAACGGGTCTTTGGCCGACAGCTTGGCCGCGTCTTTGTCGGCCGCGCCGGTATCAAGCTTGGCCACAATTTCTTCCACCAGCATGCGTCCATTGCCAAACAACTGGCCGTTCAGGTATACGCTGGGCACCGCCATGATTTCGCGATCAGCGACTTCCTGCTGGAAGGCCCCGCCTTCAATCACGGTGGTCTTGATGCGCGGGTTGTAGATCGCCATCAGGCTCAAGGCCTGCACTACGTCGGGGCAGTTGTGGCAGGTCAGGCTCATGTAGACCTCAAAGCGGTAGTCCTCACCCACGGGCAACTGAAGCGCTTTGATCTGGTCAATGACATCCTGCTCGACCTTGGGCGGATGTCCGCCCGTCCACAGCAGCGCCAGCACCAAGGACGTGAACTCATGGCCCAGCGGCAAGCCGGCAAAACGCAAATCGGTGTCCGTGCCCACGCGCTTGAGCGAAAACGAGGGCTTGCGCGCGTCCTGGCCGTCGTAACGCACCGTGATCTTGTCGCTGCGCAGGCTTTGGATGGTTTGCAACAACCCGCGCATTTCGATGGAGTTGTCGTCGTCCCCCAGAGACGCCACGATGTCCATGGGCAGGGTGACGCGCTCGAGGTAGGCGGCAAGCTGGGATTGGAGGGTGGCGTCAAGCATGAGGGTTCCTTTGAATGTTGGGGCGTAAAAAAACCGGACAGCTGCCGCCCGCGCAGCAGTTTGCTGTCCGGTTGGCAGGGCGCTGCATGCGCCTTGCCACGGATGCCAGCAGATTTAGATCTTGCCGACCAGGTCCAGTGATGGAGTGATGGTCTTGGCGCCTTCGTTCCACTTGGCGGGGCACACTTGGCCGGGGTGAGCGGCGGTGTACTGCGCAGCCTTGAGCTTGCGCAGGGTTTCTTTCACATCACGCGCGATTTCGTTGGAATGCACTTCCATGGTCTTGATGTGGCCTTCGGGGTTGATGATGAAGGTACCGCGCAGTGCCAGGCCTTCTTCGTCGATATGCACGTCAAATGCACGGGTCAGCGCGTGGGTGGGGTCGCCGATCAAAGCGAATTGGGCCTTGCCCACCGCGGGAGATGTTTCGTGCCACACTTTGTGCGCGAAATGGGTGTCAGTGGTCACGATGTACACATCGGCACCGGCTTTTTGGAACTCTGCGTAGTTGTCAGCGGCGTCTTCCACTTCGGTGGGGCAGTTGAAGGTGAATGCTGCGGGCATGAAAATGAACACGTTCCACTTGCCCTTGATGGACTCGTTGGTCACGGTGACAAATTTGCCGTTGTGGAATGCTTCGTTTTTGAAAGCGGGGACTGCGGTGTTGATCAAAGACATGGTTGTTTCCTCTCGGGGTTGAAGTTCGACGATTGAACAGGCCAAATTCTAGGGCGGGCCTGTGACATTTGGACTTAATTGATTCAATCAGGTCGATTGCAATAAGCTATTCAGACCCCCGCCGTGCCTTCGATTTTCTCGCTGGCCAAAGCCGGTGTTGCGCTCAGCACCTCGTCCAGCACGGTGCGCCCTTCGGCCACGCGCAATGCACCGGCCAGGCGCAAGGGCTGCATGCCATCGGCGACTGCCTGGCGGCGCAGCGCTTCGATCTGCGGGCGCTCGGTGACCAAATCGCGCAAGGGTTCTGACACCACCAGCAACTCGTACAGGCCCATACGACCCCGAAAGCCCGTCATGCGGCAGTCCACGCAGCCCACGGCTTTGTAAGGGCGGTACTCGCCTGACAGCACCCAGGGTTTGACAGCGTCCAAGAGTCGCTCTTTGCCGGCATCGGGATCGGGCACGCTGCAAGTCGGGCACAAGGTGCGCACCAAACGTTGGGCCAGAACGCCCAACAGCGTGGCGTTGATCAGGTAGGGTGGAATGCCCAGCTCGATCAAGCGCGTCATGGCCGAGGGCGCGTCGTTGGTATGCAGGGTGGAAAAAACCAAATGCCCGGTGAGTGCCGCCTGCACCGCCATTTCGGCGGTTTCCAGGTCGCGGATTTCGCCCACCATGATCACATCCGGGTCTTGGCGCATCAGCGCGCGCACGCCCTGCGCAAAGCTGAAGTCGAGCTGGGGCTGCACCTGGGTCTGGTTGAACGACGGCTCGATCATCTCGATCGGGTCCTCCACCGTGCTCACATTGATCTCTTCGGTGGCCACGCGTTTGAGGGTGGAATACAAGGTCGTGGTCTTGCCGGATCCGGTCGGCCCGGTCACCAAAATAATGCCGTGCGGGCGTGCCAGCAGCCCTTCCCAGCGCGCTGCGTCGTGCGCCGCAAAACCCAGAGCGCCCAGGTCTTTGACCGTGTTCTCGGGGTCAAAAATACGCATCACCATTTTTTCGCCGAAGGCGGTGGGCAAGGTGGACAAGCGCATTTCGATCTCGTTGCCTTTGGCGTCGCGCGTTTTGATGCGTCCGTCCTGCGGGCGCCTGCGCTCAATCACGTCCATGCGCGCCAAAATTTTGATGCGTGAGGTCATGGCCAGCATGACGCCGATCGGCAGCTGGTACACCGGGTGCAACACACCATCAATGCGGAAGCGAATCACGCACTGCTCGCGCCGGGGCTCTAAGTGGATGTCGCTGGCGCGCATGTCAAAGGCGTACTGCCACAGCCAGTCCACCACCATCACCACGCTTTGGTCGTTGGCATCGAGTTGCTTGTTGGATTTGCCCAACTCCACCAGTTGCTCAAAGCTCACGCGCGTTTGGTTGCCACTTTTTTGGGCCGATCGCACCGAATGCGCAAGCGCATAAAACTCGGCGGTGTAACGCGCAATGTCTTGGGGATTGCACAGCACCAGGCGCACTTGGCGCCGTGTCTGGCGCTCTACTTCCGCCATCCACTCCTTGGCAAACGGTTCGCAGGTGGCCACCACGATCTCGCCCGAGCTCATGGCCACCGGCAGCACTTTGTGGCGCTGGGCATAGTCTGCGGTGAAGGCTTCGGCCACTTTGCTCACATCCACTTTGAGTGGATCAATGCGCAGGTACGGCAGCCCCGCGCGGTGGGACAACCACAGCACCAAGGCTTCGACGTCCATGACCTTGCCGTCTGCGGCGCGCTCAGGGCCCAAACTGCCCAGGCGGGTCAAGGGATGTTGCTCGCTCTCTCCTTGTGCGCAGCGAGACCGGAGGCGCTCAGCCTCTTTCAGGGAAATCGTGCCATCCTCGCGCAGCCAGGCCACCAGGCGCTGCCAGTCCAGCGCACCCCGGTGGCTGATGGTCGGCTGCGCGCGTGGCGTGGTGGGTGCGTTCATGGGACGATGGGTTTAAATCCTCGGATCCATTTGCCTGCAGGCAGGCCCCAATGGGATTCGATGTACTGTACCCGCTCCACCAGCAAAGCGCGACTCGGGCGGCTGGGCGTGCGTTGGGCCAGCACCACCGTGTTGCCCTCGCGGGTGGCTTTGAAAGCCCAAATGGCATTGCGACCAAAGGCCTGCGCAATACGCTCCACACTGCGCTCAAAACTCGAGCTGCGGCCGAACAGATTGACTGTCATGCAACCTTCATCGGTGAGCGTATTGCGGCAATCGGCATAAAAGTCCGGGCTGTCGAGCACGGGCGCAGCGGCTTCTTCGTCGTACAAATCCACTTGCAGCGCGTCCACCGCACCCAGCCAACGGGGCTTGGTAATTTCTTTGGCTGCGTCGGCCAATACCACCTGCATGCGGGCGTTGTCGGCGGGCAGTTTGAACCAGCCCCGGCAGGCGTGCAAGACCTGGGGGTTGAGCTCAATCGCCGTGGTCTTCATGCGAATTTCTTTGTGGCAGAACTTGGTCAATGAGCCCGCACCCAAACCCAGTTGCAGCGCCTGGCGCGTGGGCGCGGTAGCAGGGTCCATCAACAGCAGCCAGGCCATCATGCGCTGTATGTATTCGTGCACCAGCACCGTGGGTGCGTCCAGCAACATGGAGCCCTGAATCCACTCGCTGCCCAGATGCAAATGGCGCACGGGCCCTTCTTCGGAAAAATTGACTTCAGGGAGCAAATCAGTGTCATTCATTGGTTTGATCATAGTGGTTCAGACCGGTGCCGCCAGCGCAGGCAA